>CANJZR010000412.1 GCA_947479075.1 Planctomycetaceae bacterium | reverse complement strand
GATCGGGATCCGGGCAGTTCCCGTCCCGACATCGAGCATCAGGAGTGGAGCATCTGGATCAATCCCCAACCGCTGGCAGGCCAACCCCCAGTGCTCGACGAAACGCCGATTCACTTCGGCATGATCCATGTTGTCGTAGTCAGTCGCGTCCTCTGGTGTGTCCATGACTTCTGGTTCGAGGGTGCGGGGCAGCATGGAAGAAAGCCTTTTGGGCGAATGACTGATGGAGTTCCATGGATCGTAATAGATTTCAGAATGCATGCGGATTTCTGCGCAGCACTTTTTCCTCGGTATCGCATCGAGGTTCAGACGGGACCAATCGAGTCCGAAACCCACACAGGAGCAGAATCATAAATCGCATTGCAATGTGCCGGCTTCACCCGCACTCGTACTTCTGATCATCGCGACCTCACCCGCCGCCGACTGTCGGAATAAAATGAACCTCACAGCCGGGTGGCAAGGTCTGACGCAATCCTAGATTGCTGATCCCGGAATCAATCGAAACCGCCAGGCCGGGTCTCAGGGAATCCCCCTCGCGCAGCCGCCCGATCAGTCCCGGGTAAAGGGACTCCAGCTGCAGGACCACATCACGGACGGTGTTGCCAGCAAGCTCGACAGAGCGTTGTCCGTCAGCCAGAGGTCGCAACGAGGCGGGAATAAAGACCTGAACCATGCTCACCCTGCTCGGATCGGGTGCTATCAGTCTGGTTTCTCACCGGCCAGGATATGGATCGCTCGCCACTCTTCCCCGGTCACCGGCTGGATCGACAGGCGTGATCCCTTTTCCAGGACAACCATTTCGCTCAGGTCGGGGCAGTCCTTCAGCATGTCTCGTGTGACGGGGGTCGCGAATCGCTTCCGCAGCCGCACATCGACCATGTACCAGATCGGCGTTTCGACGGTGCTTTTGGGGTCGTAGTGGTCGTTCTTTTTGTCGCGAGCCGTCGGGTCTCCGTAGCCAGCCTTGGTGACTTCCATCGTCCCGACAATCGCCATCGGTTCGGTGTTGCTATGGTACAAGAGCACGCGGTCGCCAATGCGAATTTCGTCCCGCAGCATGTTCCGGGCCTGGAAATTTCGAACGCCATCCCACGATGTCGACCCGTCGCGGACCAAATCGTCAATCGAATAGGAACTCGGCTCGGACTTAAAGAGCCAGTAGTGCCGGGATTTGGTGGAAGCCTTGGCAGCTGTCTTAGCCATGAAAACGCCAGTGGGAGAGCGAGGGGGTTTGATGTGTATATATTCTATCGACACCCCGTCGACTTAGCGAACGCACAGCCGGGAGCCATTTCAGGGGCGATGTGGGTCCGTTTGGCTTCGCAAATCGCGTGCTGCAGACGGATCGTCGATGGCTAGTTGCGGACGACTTCCACCCGGCCCTGCTGGATCAACTCCTCCTTGGCCTTCCGGGAGTAGGCCTTGATGGCCAGTTCGCGTTTCAAGGCCGAGCTGTGACTGTCCTGGGGTTCCTGGTACACCATCGTGACGGGGAGTCGGCTGCGGGTATATCGCGAGGCCGTGCCCGCATTGTGTTGCTGCAAACGGCGGGCAGCGTTGTTACTGATCCCAGTGTAGAGCGAGCTGTCGGCACAGCGCAAGACATACACGCACCAGGTGTTCGCTGGCGCTGCCTTTGCACTCTTGTCGTGTTTCAATTGAGACACTTGCACCTCCCGCTCCAGGCGACTTCCGCTGGTCATTTATCAGACCCGACTCCAACCGCCCCCACTCCAAACTGGCAACCTGCCGCGATCACATCCGAACCCTGGAAATCGAGTTCCAGAAGCTTTTCGCTCTGGACAGCCCGTCCTTCTTCATCGGTCAACGTGGCGATGATCTTGCGGGTCTTTACGTCGATGACCTCTCCGGTTGAGGGCCAGGCCAGTGTTCCATCGATGCTGAAGGTGATCCACCCCGGCTCGTCCCGCAGCTGGATGCTCGCGACCTGCTTCGGCGGCATCTGCGTCGCGTCAAACAGGTGCATCCGCTGGTTGGCGGCGTCGCAGACCCAGATCTCTTTCTCATCGGGAGTCATTCCGATCCCATGGCTGGGGCACCCATGCCGTTTGATCGGACCTTGCTTGAAGCCTGTGACCTCCACCCGATGCAGCATCTTGCCGGTGACGAGATCGCCGACCTCGAAGCCGAGCAGTTTATTCACATTCACAAAACAGAGCGTCTGGGATCCATTCACCGTGAACGGCCGGATCTCCGCACTGAAAGGGCCAATCTGGTGAGCGATCTTGTGAGACTTGGGATCGGCCATGGACAGAAAGGGCGATCCTAACCCCGCGAGATAGCACCCCTTGCCGTTGGGGCCAAAGACCGTGTTATGTGATTTCGAGTCGAGAATGATCTTGGCGAGAATTCTCCCGGAATCTGCCCGGACGGCATGCCAGTGTTCTTGTTCCAGCGATGGCACGTAGATCACCTGGCCATCGGGAGAAATCGCCATCCGGTCGCACCCGCCGGTGTAGGCCCGCTCCCACAAGACCTTGTCCGTTTTCAGATCGATGCTCTGCAGCGTGCGGATGGTGCTGATGAAGAGCCGGTCGGTGTGCGCGCTGGCACAGATCCCCTTCACATTGTCGGGGACTCCTTTCTCGTTCAGTCCAGCCGCGGGGATACGGCGCAGGAACTTGTGCCCCTGATCAATGTCGAACACGAGTACTCCATGACCACCGTACTCCAGGTAATTCCGAATCCCTGGTACCGCCACATACAGGAGTCGGCGGGGAGCTTCCTCCGCGTCCGCGAGACGACCCAGCAGCATCAGCACACCCAACACCTGCCACATGACCGTTCGAACTCGCATGATGACCTCTCCGCAGGCGTCGATCGCCACAGCTGTCGTCAATTGAAAAGTTCCATATCCCTGTGCAACCGCACCGACACTGCTGTGGTTTAGACAGAATTACACAAATCTGAATTAGAAGGCGATGCCGCTTCACCTCTTATTGACCTGTTCTTCCGGGCTATGTTACGAAACCGATCGAACTGAAATCGGCGGAATCAGCCACTGTGGCCGTAGACCGTTGATCAGTGCTCCGTCGCTCCCCTCAGACTCCTTCCCCCACTTCTCACCGTCCCCCCGGCAGTCGTCCATCGGTCCCTTGCGTCAGGCCCGTATGCGACTTTGGTCAAGCGAGTTCTCTTATGTGCGGAATTGTCGGCTATGTCGGGCGTCGTGACGTTAAGGACTTCCTGCTGGAAGGTTTGCGTCGGCTGGAGTACCGCGGATACGACAGCGCCGGGATCGCCGTCATCGGTCAGGACGGGGTCCAGATCCGCAAGCGAGTCGGCAAGGTCAAGGAGCTGAGCACGCTTCTGGAGACCTCGCCGATTCATGGGACGACCGGAATTGGACATACCCGCTGGGCCACGCACGGTGAGCCCTCGGATGTGAACTCCCACCCACATACGGGGGGGAATGGCGATGTCATCGTCGTCCACAATGGCGTCATCGAGAACTACCAGGTCCTCAAGAACCAGCTGATGGAGCTCGGGTATGCCTTCCGCTCCGCGACCGATACGGAAGTGGTGGCACACCTGATTGCTCACCAGTACGAAGAGCAGCAGCATCTGGGTGAGGATCCGCTCGATGTCCGGACCTGCTTGAAGGCGATCGAAGTCGCGCTTCGCAAGCTGAAGGGGACCTACGGTCTGGGCGTAATGTTCCGTGACCATCCGGGGATCCTGATCGGAGTCCGTAATGGCAGCCCGCTCGTCGTCGGGGTGGGGAAGGGCGAACACTTCCTGGCCAGCGATTCCAGCCCGCTCGTCGGTTACACGACCGATGTGGTCTACCTCTCGGATCATGAGATCGCGATCCTGACCCCAGATCGCATTGATCTGCTGCACCGCGATACCGGACGGATGTCGCCCTCGATTCACACACTGAATCATGTCTCGACCGACATTGAGAAAAACGGCTTCGAGCACTACATGCTCAAGGAGATTTTTGAACAGCCGCAAACTCTCGAAAACGCCATTCGTGGTCGCCTGGATGAGGACGAAGCCACAGCTCACTTCGGCGGATTGAACCTGTCTCCGCAACAGCTTCGCAACATCGATCGCATCGTATTGACGGCCTGTGGGACCAGCTGGCACGCGGCATTGGTGGGTGAGTATCTGATTGAGGAGTTTGCCCGGATCCCGGTAGAGGTCGAGTATGCCAGCGAGTTGCGGTATCGCAACCCGCCGAT
>CANJZR010000411.1 GCA_947479075.1 Planctomycetaceae bacterium | reverse complement strand
GCCCGCATCAGGTCGAGTACGTGAGTGCCCAGCACCCACAGGTCTTCCGTTCCGCCACGGGCGTCTTCCTTCCCCCGGGCGCGGATCTCCAGCACTTCGCCGATCTCTCCCGCATCGATCAGCTTCTTCACTTGCAACAGCTGGGGTGAGTACCGGGCGATGTGCGCCACAGCCACCTTCAGGTGCCGCATTTCGCACGCGCGAATGATTTCATCCGCCTCCCCCAGAGTGCGGCAGAAGGGCTTCTCCAGATACATATGACAGCCATACTCCGCACAGGCCAGCATCATCTCGCGATGCTGATCGACCCAGCGGGGGCAGACGGCGACGATCTGCGGTCGCTCCTTCTCCAGCATCTCGCGGTAGTCGGCGTAGCCTTTCGCTGCGCCGGTTCGCGGAATCGCCTTCTCACGTCCCTGAGGATCGGAATCGGCGACAGCGACAACTTCGCAATCGTCAAAGTCCTTCCACACCGCGTCGAGGCCGTGCCCATAATCCCCTCGCCCCGTGCTACCGATGATCGCGACTTTATACTTTGCCATGAAACTCTCCGAGGTCAGGAAATACGTTCGAGGTCTCAGTCATCCATTGTTAAGAGCCGCAATCAATCGCAGGACGGACACTTGCAGCGGTAACGAGTGAATTCAGGCCGTGAAAGGGTGAGCGTTTTCTGGACTTCACTGTCCAGCGTGAGGGACAGTTGCCCCACCAGAGTCAGTGTCGTGGACCGTGTTCTCGAGCAGGCCGGGACTCAACACTCCCGTCGGAACCGGTTCATTCACATCACCAGACCCCAGCGGATTCCACAGAGGGTCCACGTGTGTCTGTGTCATCGCGAGGCTGCGGACGGGTCGTCTTTTTCGGGGGATGAACCAGATGACGACTCCCAACCCGAACAGTCCCGCCACGAATATCCCTCCAATCTGCAGGGGCCCGAGCCCCTCTGCGGGGCGAATTCTAGGAGCCGGGACCATGCGGACACGTCCCATCAACAGCGGCGTGCCCCGCGTCGAGTCATAGGCGGTGTATGCCGAGATCTTGAGAAAATACCCCACGAACTCGATATCGGCCACCACCTCGCTTCCGACGGGCAACTGGGGTGGCTTCTCCAGGAAGACGATCGTGTAGGGCAATGACCGCGACTCGTCGGTCCAGCCCATCGCCTCGTAGACCTTGGTCACGCCCAGCGGATTCTGCTTCGGATCCGTGTCCCATTCGAGAACCCGTCGAACGTGCAGTTTCAGGCGAAACGGACGACCTCGATACTTCTTCGGCTCCTCCCAGATCTGGGTCAGAACCGGATCCTTTCGGGCTCGCTGCTCCAGGTCCGTGAATGATTGCGAACGACTCCAGCCCAGCAGATCCCAGTAGGCGAACATCTCCCGGGAACGCAGCTTCGTCATGTCAGTGATCAGCTCTTCCCGAGCGATGAACTCGGCCATCACAGCAGGATCGAGGTCATTGGGGCCGGGAACCACGGTCTCGTGAGGTGCAGGAGGCCGGGGCGCACCCGCTTTCTCGCCCGGCGCTGCTCCGTCGACTGGTGTGGAGTTCACTTCCCCTTCATCAGCTGCCAGCCAGTTCCAATGAGCAGGCTGACGCATGGTGTCAAACAGCACCCATAACACTGCCAGCCCGATCAGCATGGAAAATCCACGCGTGGCGGGAATCGAAGTCCCGAAGGGTCGTACTGTTCTGCGACGCATGAGCAACCCTTTCCACGGTCTCAGGGGCTGGCGGGTTCAGAGGCGTTGGCCGGATCGAGCAGCTCCGTAAAGCCAATCTGACGCATCTGGGTTCCATCGGGCAGCGTCTGCCGCGTACAGACATCGACCACCTTCATCAGTTCCTGATAGTGCAATCGTCGATCCGCATGCACCTGGATTCGATCGAAAGGCACAGCCTGGATCGTGAATAGCCCTTTCAGATGAGCATTCAGCTGTTGAACCGCAGCTTCGTTCAGGCGTCCCGAGACCACCTCCTGTTGTCCGACGGTGATGGAGGTGACCTGCCCAGTATCGTCGGCTTTGACGAAGAGGTCGAGCGTTTCCACGAATGACGGAGCAGCGATGCCTTCCGTCGGTGTCGTCGTCGCAGCCATCGGAGCGGCAACCATCTGGCCCGGCGGAGGCATACGCAGCTGGAAATGCCCCTCGATCGGAGCCGGGCGGAAAGTCATGATGAAAAACGCGAGCAACTGGAACGCCATATCGAGCATGGCGGCCAGATTGATCTGCACTTCCCCGGGAGGCTTGCGACGCCGGCGACGACGACTCATCAGGACCCTCCCTTCGTCATGGCACTCAGGGCGATCTGGCGATAGCCCTCTGCCTGGCACAGTCGAATCACCTTCAGCACGGTGGCGAAGTCGACTGTCTTATCGGCCCGGATGATGACTGGGACCGGAAGCTCCCCATCAATGATTGGAGTCCCGAGAGCCTTCAACTGGAGCTTCAGCATCTTGGCTTCATGCGGTACAAAGTCCTGGATGTCGACAGGGCGGCCGAACGACTGAACACCGCCCTGGGCATCGAGGTTCAGCATCAGCGGCTCGAGTTTGCCGTTGTATTCCAACGGGCGGGCGGACCCGAGTACCGGCAGCTGCAGCGACAGATCCATCGATGCGCCTTTGAAGTTGATCACGAGCATAAAGAACGTGATCAGCTGAAAGACCATGTCGAGGATCGGCGTCAGGTTGGGCTCTACGCCTTCACTGGTTTGCGCGGTCATGCACTCGCTCCGAAATGGTGAGAGGCATCAGCCCTGTGGGGCTTGAGGAGGTGCGGCGGCCTTGCCAGCTCTGGCGGTCGAATGCACACGCAGCAGGAACTCATCGGCCAGCGTGATTGCCTGCAGGCTCAGCGTCGCCACCCGGTTCTTGAAGACGGCAAAGAGGAAGATCGCGGGGACCGACAACGCCACCCCTTCGAACGTAATCAGCAGAGCTTCCGAGATCCCGCCAGCAACTTCGCTCGCTTTGAGCTGGGCTCCATCTTTGGCGATGACGCTGAAGCTCGAAATCATTCCCTTCAGCGTGCCCAGCAGTCCCACCAGCGGCCCGAGCGAACCGATGACCGCCAGCATGCTGATCCGCTTTTCCATATCGACAGTGATCACTTCGCCCATGCGATCGACCGAATCGCGGGCCTCGGCCAGTCCGCTCGACAGCGAAGAAAGCCCCGATGCCACCAGCTGTCCGAGTTCACACTGACTCTCTTTGGCAGCTCGCAGAATGCCTGGATAGTCACGGGCAGCGAGCAGGCCATCCATCTCCTCGGTCAACTCCGGCGGCATCACGACATCAGAACGCAGGTCCTGAAAGAGTCGGACCACCTGAGCCACGAAGTAAAACGACATCAGCAACAACACACCGCCGATCCACCCCGACGTGTGAATTAGCCACATGAGAGTCGACGACTTCGGAGGTTCGGCGGTTTCCCCTGCTCCGGGGACCGGTGCTACAGCTGCGGGAGCTGCAGCTGGTGCGGCAGGTGCTGCTTCAGCGGGAGCAGCCGGAGCTTCTGCCGGGGCTGCCTCATCCTGGGCATGTGCCATCTTCGGCATGCCCACCCACAAACAAACCACCGCGATCACGAGGATCCCACTGCACAGGGTAGCTGCGAACCGTCGCGCAGAGTCGAACATTCAGGCGCTCCCAAACTCCGTGACTTCCCGGCTCCCAACAGAGGACTGCCAGAAGCCTGAGTGTGAATTCTTCGCGATCGTAACAAATCCCCCCAGTCAAAACACCCCGGCTGTAGTGGTGAGAGACATAGAGTTGCGGTCGGGAGAGGCTGTCCAGTAGAGACTTTCACACTCGATATTGACTCCGCTCCAACTATTTTATTCCTGCCGTGGAATCACCCAACACGACGGGTGTTGCTCCAAACCGATATGTGGGTAGTAAGTCACTGCCTGGGGAGCAGAGATCAGAATCAGCATGGTCCGTGGGCCAGCTGCCTGATGGGTTTCCTGAATCAGCCGACGACCGATTCCCTGCCGCTGGTAGGATTCGTTGACCGCCAGATCGGAGAGGTAGGTACAAAACTGAAAGTCGGTCAGAGCCCGCGAGATGCCCACCAGTTGGCCGTTATGTCGGGCAGTCACGATCAGATCGGCCTGACGCAGCATCCCGTCGATACGAGGCCGATCATCAACCGGCCGGCGTTCCCCGAGCGAGGTCTTCTGGAGTACGTCGATGAACTCGTCCGCTGAGAG
>CANJZR010000410.1 GCA_947479075.1 Planctomycetaceae bacterium | reverse complement strand
CCTCGGTGTCGGGGCCATTCGCAAGGAACTGGTCGTTCTCGACAACGGCAGCTTTGCCGCCCGCGACATGCTGACGCTGAGTCTGACCTTTGATCATCGCGTCATCGATGGGGCACCAGCTGCAAGATTCCTGCAGGTGGTGACCGAGGCGATGCAAGCTCCGCCGGTGTGAACCGTGTCACGGATATGTGGTGGTCCGTGTGACGCAGGACGTTGGTTGGGACCTCGTTCGTCTATTCTTCGTCCGACTGAGATTTGTCGATGGACGGGCAACCAAAGAGATCGCCGAGAAACTCGGGAAAACTGACCGTGCGATACGCGTGTTGCTTTCGCGGGCAATCAGTCTGTTACGGGTGATCATGAAGGAGCGGGGGCCTCTTGGTCGCCCAAGACGTCAGCGAGGAATTCCCAGGATCAAGTCCAACGTGGCTCGCTCTCGCTGACGCTGCGGGGTGGTGAAGAGTGATAGCGCGGATCTGCGGAATGAGTTCAGCCCATGAACTCGACGATGACGCGGTTGGCGACACACCGTCCCTCGCGCGTCAGGCGGGCATGACCGTCTGAGACTTCGAGGAGGCCGTCAGCAACCAGCTTGTCGAACTCCGGTCCGGCGAGCGTGGGGAGATCGATGCCGTAGCGGTCTTTGAATCGGGAGAGCGAAATCCCCTGACACTGGCGAAAGCCGACCATGACCGCTTCGCGAGCGGAGCCTTCACGGTCGAGTTGTTCGGTCTCTCCGGCGGCGTTCTGGCCTGTGAGTGTGCGTTTGATCCAGGTCGTCACACTGCGATGATTGGTACGACGGATACCATTCACAAACGCAGCTGCGCCCGGACCGAAGCCGAAGAACGAATCCGCCTTCCAGTAGACCTGGTTGTGGCGACTCTCGAAGCCGGGGCGGGCGAAGTTCGAGATTTCGTACTGTGAGTAACCGCAGGTGGGGAGACGGTCCATCACGGCTTCGTACATCTCCCGCTCGAGTGAGTCGGGGATCTGCTGAAGTTGGCCTTTCGAGAGGCGGGACCAGAAGGTCGTTCCGGCCTCAAATGTCAGACCGTAAGTCGAAATGTGCTGGACACCGAGCTGCGTGGCCTTGTCGATAGTACTGAGCCAGTGAGAGAGTGACTGGCCGGGGATGCCGAAGATGAGATCGATCGAGACATTCGAGAATCGGGCGAGCAGACGGTGAATTGCATCGGCGGCGATGGTCTCGTCGTGGTCACGTTCGAGGAGCTTGAGCAGCTCGCTGTCGAAGGTCTGGACGCCAAGACTGACGCGGTTGACTCCGGAGGATTGCAGGACCTCCAGCTTGTCATCGGTGAGTCCGGTGGGGTTGGCTTCGATACTCCATTCATATTCGGGGGCGAGTCGAAACCATTTCAACAGGATGTCGAAGAGTCGACGCAGCTGATCCGCCGAGAGGAACGTCGGAGTACCACCACCGAGGAAGAGTGTGTCGACTTCTTGAGGAGAACCCAGTGAGGAGATCTCGATCTCCAGGGCTGTTAGATAGTCATCGACGAGGTCAGGGCGGCGGGCGATCAGGGTGAAGTCGCAGTAGCCACAGCGGTGGGTACAGAACGGGACGTGGATGTAGCACGCGCGTGGTGGGCGGTGCTTGAGGATAGGGGGAGGTGAGAGGTTAACCACGGAGGCACGGAGACACAGAGGAATGTGGAAGGAGAGATTTCGGTGTGATTGTGTCAGGAGTACACATTCGCGAGGCTATGGTTGGAAGCTGCGGGTGGCTCTGCGTTTTGTGTCCTCTCCGTGCCTCTGTGTCTCCGTGGTTATTCAAGGCTTTTGAGGTGAACTGCGGTGTGATGCATCGGTGAATTGAGGAAGTCTCACTGGGCAGCTGGCAGGAGATTCAGTTCGCGGAGCCAGTCGAGAGACTGAGTTTGCCAGGCATCCCACGAGGGGCCTTTGTAGCCGTTCAGGCCGTGCCCGCCGTTGGGGAGTTCGAGGTATTTGCTCGGGACTTTGTGGGCTTGGAGAGCTTCAAAGAACATGCGGCTGTTATCCGGCGGAACAGGCCCATCGTCGATGGCGTGGGCCAGAAATGTGGGTGGGGTCTGGTCGGTGACCTGATTCTCGTTGGAATAGAGTTCGATGAACTCGTCCGTGGGATTGGGGCCGAGCAGGTTCGTCCGGGAGACGCCGTGGGTCTTCTCGCCCATCGTGATGACGGGATAGACGAGGATCGCAAAGTCGGGACGACAACTGACCTTGTCGGTCGGATCGGTCGATTGAGGCTGTCCCGCGTCGAAGTGAGTGGCTGCAGTGGAGGCAAGGTGGCCTCCGGCGGAGAAGCCGATAATTCCGATGCGGGCGGGATCGATGCTCCATTCTTTTGCGTGGGCTCGAACGGTACGGATGGCACGCTGGGCATCGAGGAGCGGCACCGAATGGCGACCGGCTGGCAAACGGTATTCCAGGACGACACCGGTGACACCCGACTGGTTAAGCCACTTCGCAATCCCGTGGCCTTCGGGTTGGATGGCGTGGCCCCCATACCCGCCACCGGGGCAGATCACGACAGCTGTGCCATTGGGTTGGGCGGGGCGATAGAGAGTGAGCCAGACTTCACTGTCTTCGGTCTGGCCATCGCCGGTCGGGGCACGTCCATTCCAGAGGCCGATCTTCTGCGGCTCGACATTTGGACTGGCTGCGATTTTGAATTTCTCACGGATCAGTGGGGCGAGGAACTTGGCTGTTTCGTCTCCGATGACATGGTAACCCGCGAGGTTGGGGTGGCGATCTCCGAACCAGCCGGGGAGATCCCGGAAATGAGCATCAAGACAGTTGTCCATGACTTCCACGGTCGGCGGATTTCCATCGACGACGAAGGGCTTCACGAACTCTCGCTGGTTCTCGGGGATCTTGTCGAGCGGGTAACGGCGGTAATTGAGCATGTTCTCGCCGTGCTTCAGCTCCGCGGAATAACGCGGGTAGATGTCGAAGAGTGTGAGTTCTTCTGCTTTGGCGACGGCGACGTTGAGGGTATTAATCTGACCACCGCGTTCCTCGCTGCCGTAAGGTATCACCGTCATGATGATGAGCTGGGCCTTCGGGTGGTCGGCTTTCAGCCGAGTGATCAACTCGTGGTAGTCCTTCGGAAAGTTCTCGGCGAAGTTCTCCCGTCGACCGATGTCGTTCAGGCCATAGCGGATG
Source organism: Planctomycetaceae bacterium (assembly GCA_947479075.1). GTDB lineage: Bacteria > Planctomycetota > Planctomycetia > Planctomycetales > Planctomycetaceae > TH-plancto1. Next base: position 1,048 of record CANJZR010000410.1, on the reverse strand, counting down.
ATTACAAAGTCGACACCCGGCAGCTTGGAGGCTTCTTTCTCATAGCGGCCCGAGTCGAGGAGCCGACGCAATGTGTCGCCGTTCTGCCCCAGATTAATGACGTTGGCGGGGGGCAGGTCCTTGTGCGTGGCCAGCTGGCCGCGAACCACATCTTCGAGGTGCGGCCCCCGGGGCACCATGCGGCGCGGGACGCTGCCCTCGGTCGTGCTGTCGCCGAGCAGTACGATCTGGACCTTGCCCTCATGCTCTGCACGGACGGGGTGAGGTCCCATCGAGGCGTATGTGAGCAGAACGATCAAGACGGGCATGGTCAGTTGGCGCATCATGTTTCCGTTGTGGTTTACTGAGAGCAGCTGCAGCGTGAATGTGGAGGCATCAAACGAACTCACCCACCGGGACCATTCTGAGGTGATGTCCTTAAGAATGCCAGTTGCTCTCACATGAAGTTGTGGCGGACGTTTTCGTTGTGTCCAGAATTTTTTCGACTCAAATCAATCGGATTTAATGATCCATCATTAGAGAGGGCACGTTCAATATGCATCCACACTCAGTCGTGGATGAGTTCACTCCCATCGGAATGGAACCATGAACGTACGATGTCGCTCTCACCATCCGGAATACAGTCGATTCTCCAAGGCGGTTCAACTGGTTTTGATCTCCTCTTCGCTGATCCTCGCCGGGTGTCAACGGCATGGAAAGAACGAAAAAGACGAAGAAGAGCGAGCCGGAGGAGGGACTTCGTCTCACGTCTCCGGGGGGCACTTGCATTCAGGCGGTGGCAGTTCCAAATCCACGGGAATTCATAGTGGTGGATTCGGTGGTACTGCTCGCGGCGGCTTCTCTGGCAGTTAAGTTTTCGAGCGACAACTGGGGACGTGCTCGCACGTTGGGCATACTGTGCCCTCCTTGAAATCGAGTGACCATATCACTCCACAGGTTGGATTTTCACAATCAATCAAGTCGTTGTGCTGATTGCCCCCGACTTCATTCACATCTACGAAAGGCGGGCGTTCATGCGCCGTCTCCATCACAATCCACGTCCCAATTG
>CANJZR010000409.1 GCA_947479075.1 Planctomycetaceae bacterium | reverse complement strand
TCGGCATCCGCTCGAGTTTCAACGACCGGGTTCGTATCGGGCAACGACGCGATCAGTGTAAACCCGCCAGCCAGTGCAGCTGCGGTTCCAGTCGCGATTGTTTCGTCTTCTTCAAAGCCTGGCTCGCCGAGGCTGACACGGCAGTCGACAAAGCCGGGACTGACGATCAGGCCATGAGCATCGATGACCAGAGGCTGGCTATTTCCGATGTCCTTCTCGGCGACAATGTGACCGTTGTGTATCCAGAGGTCGCCGACCGTATCGGTACCGAGCAATGGATCGATGAGTCGACCGCCACGAATCACGATGGTGGACGGGTGCGAGGACGAGAGGCTCATGTTGACTTCCTCCGCTCGTTCTCCGTGGCTCTCCGCAGCAGGGACAGACAGGCCATGCGAATAAACAATCCATTGGTGACCTGGTCGAGAATCACCGAGTTCTGGCCATCAGCCACGTCGGGGGTGATTTCCACACCGCGATTGATCGGACCGGGTGCCAGAATCAGCACATCCGACTTGGCCCGCTTCATCCGCTGACCGTTCATTCCGTACAGGTGGGCATACTCGCGCACCGAAGGGAAGTAGGCTCCCCTCTGCCGCTCAAACTGGACTCGCAACAGGTTGATGCAGTCACACTCACCCAGAATCTGATCGAGACTGTGTGCGACCTCGACGCCAAACTCTTTCACGGCCGAGGGGATCAGTGTTGGTGGCCCGCAGACAATGACCCGGGCCCCGAGTTTCGTCAGCCCCCAGATATTCGAGCGGGCGACGCGGCTGTGTTTGATATCGCCGACGAGTGCAACCGTCAGGCCTTTGAGCGATTGGCGATGGGAACGGATCGTAAAGATGTCGAGCAGGCCCTGCGTCGGGTGCTCGTGCGTGCCATCACCAGCGTTGATCACGTTACAATCGACTTCACGGGCCAGCTGCTCAGGAGCTCCCGATGAGCTGTGCCGCACGACCATCTGGTGAACACCCATCGCCTGGATATTCAGAGCGGTGTCGATGAAGGTCTCGCCCTTCGTCAGACTGCTGCTCGAGGCCGTGAAGTCCACGGTATCCGCGCTGAGTCGTTTGGCAGCCAGGCTGAAGCTGGTCTTGGTTCGGGTCGATGGCTCGAAAAAGAGGTTCGCGACGGCGATCCCTTTGAGATCATCGAACTTCGTCTCGCCAGCGTTCCACCGGCTTTTGTATCGGGCCGCTTCGTCGAGGATCGTTTCGATCTCTGTCGCCGAGAGTTCCTGGAGCCCTAATAAATGCTTGCGTGTCCAGACTCCCGGAGAGGCAGACATCGACGTAGGCTCGGGCATGGGTGAACGAAACACGGTGGGGAAAGTGTCGATTCGCGATCAACTCGCGTCGATGGACTTTACCTCCCCAGAATCGCAGATTCAACCGGGGTGCAGCGAATGAGAAAGGAGAGTCGCGAGAACATATCCGGAAACGCGATCGGTCACTCGGCCTGAGAGAGGAGCGAAATGATGGGGATAAGGGCTGACTCCCAACTCACGCGTTGATGATGGAATCGATGCCAGCCGCTGCTGAGGATGGTGTTGTTGTTGCGATCTCGTTCCCATGCCGACATTCCTGGCCCACTGTCACTCAGTTTGCCCACGGAATCGTATCGCCGTTGTAGCTCTCGTAGAACATCCAGCCGATCTTATCGCTCAGGCGGGAGATGTATTCACGCTTGAAGGGGAGCAGTTCGCCTTCGGTTGATGACCGCGGCACGCGGACCGGGAAGTGGAAGTCGAGTTCCTTCGAGAAAATCCGGTCGCCGTGACCACTTTCATCGACCTCGGTGACATGGATATCCGCTTCGGTGCGACCACGGAAGAGCGTCGTGCTGGTCCCTTCATACAGGCTGAAAGTCGACAGCTCGACTTCCACCACATAGTTCGCTTTGAACTCACGACCGATCTCCTCGGCCAGTTCCCACTTCGGATGGGCATCGATCCAGGCCCGCACGTAGTCAGGCTTCACGATCGTGATTTTGTTCTCGCCCAGACGATACGCCACCTGTGCGGCGATCTCATCATCAATGTTTGGGAACTCCAGGAGCATCTCCCGCGGAGCGAAACAAACGACTGCGACAGTGTTCTCTTTGCCTTTGAGCGATTGCCCGGTCTCTTTAACGAAGTCGGGCTCGATCGACGGCGGGCCACCGATCAGATAACTCAGAATCACGAACTGCTGGCAACCAGCTGTCAGCAGGAGCGACAGGCAGGCTCCGAGGAGCCAGAGCCATTTGCGACGTCCGACCGCCTGACCAGATCGAGCAGAGTGCGATTCCGGCGCGAATTCATTCGATGTCATGGGAGCTTGTCCGTGAAGTGCCATATTAGAACAACTCCTTCGAGGTCACGTCGTAGAACATGGTGCCAAGCCGCTTCGTCAATTCATTGACGAACTTCTTGCGGAAGGACGACTCTGACATCTGTTCGGCCGGAATCGGATGACCGTCCGGGTAGTCGACATCGAACTGCTGCTCAAAGACCTGAGCCATGCGACGGGGACCGCCATCCGACTCCTTGCCTCCCCCTTCGATCTCGTAGCCCAGAATGGTGCCGGCACAACGCCCGTGATACATCGAAGGGGTATTGGGCTCTCGAATTTCGTATCGCTCGATTTTGATCTCAAAGAGATACTTCGCATCAGGGAGTTCGTTCATCAACACCTGGGTGTCGTATCGTCCGCCGTGTGAGTCGAGGGCATCAACGACACGGTTCTGGTCGATGATCGGCATGTGTTTGAGTTTCATGCGGCGAATGAGTTCACTCTCGACATCGCTCGGCAAATCTTCGCATTTGTCCAACACGCTTAACGGTGCCGAGCAATGCAGGATGATGCCATCCTTTTGCTTTTCGAGATCCACTCCGGTCGTGCCGCCAAACTTGGATTCCGCTTTGGGGTCACCGATGAACATCTTGCCAGCGATCGCCATGACACGAATACAGCCGGAACTGCTGAGGAGTACAACGCCCAGCAGAACTCCCCCCCAGACCGCGCGGACCGAGGCCGAGTATTGGAAGAGTCGAGACATGGCATGGACCTCGCGTCGAAGCATCGCGTATCACTGACCACACGACAGAAAACTGGCCCGGAGGAACATCCTCACGGCAACCACTCCATCAAACGTCCGATCCACTGAGCCCCAGCGACGAAGCTGAGAGCCAGCAGAACGACTACCAGCGTCTTCACGATGTCGGGGACACCGAGATACCGACGCTGCCAGGCACTTCCCCAACTCCAGGGAACTCCAACCACACACAGACCAGCGAGCAGGGTAGAGGCTGCGTTCGCACGCAGGGCACTCCCCCACTGTCCGCGGACGAAGTGGGCAAAGGCTGTGGTTCCGCCACAACTGGGACAAGGAATGCCAAACCAGAACTGAATCGTGCAGGGAGGCAAACCGAGCTGCTGGTGGGTGCCGTAACCCAAGGAATTGGGTTTCAGCCAGACCGCCAACAGCAACAGAACGAGGCTCCCCAGACCTGCCAGAATCAGTGCGACCTGTTCGAGGCGGGAGATGGAGGAAACCTTCTTCTGTGGGGAGGAGAGGATCATGACGGGAGTCGTGATGTACCCGGACTTCCGTCACCCGACAAGAGGGGGGAAAGCCGGGGTCAAGAGCGTTACGCACGCATCAAATCATCACATCCACAAACCTAATATGTAGTTACAGCTCACGAAAACCCGACCACATGACCAAACACCCCCCGAAGTTGTGCCATTTCTGGGCTTCACAGCTTCAAAATGCACAACCAATCGGCATTCTTGGCCGCTAATATAGGCCGGTCTGGGTGGATCATTGGCCGACATTCCCGTTCCAAGATTCGTTCAACGGCGCCCTCACTGGTTCTGACTATGTCCCTGTTTCACCTCGGTCAGCGCGAGTCATTCTCGTCCCTGGTCACCCGTCGCGATGCGATACGCATCGGCGGTTCGGGGTTTCTGGGACTGGGAATGGAGCATCTGCTCCAGGCTGAGGGGGTCAGTCAACGCATCGCCAAGGCCAAGTCAGTCATCTTCCTGATGCAGTTCGGCGGACCGAGCCATGTCGACACGTTCGACCTCAAACTCGATGCTCCGTCGGGGTATCGCACGGAGCTGAAACCGATCTCCTCTGCCATCCCCGGAGTGCCCGTCTGTGAGCATCTCCCGGAGACCGCCAAGATCCTCGACAAGGTGACGCTCATTCGAAGCGTGCACCACCGGAT
>CANJZR010000408.1 GCA_947479075.1 Planctomycetaceae bacterium | reverse complement strand
GGGTCGAAGCCGAACAGCTGGCTGAAGCCCTTACGGCCGCCCTGGTTCGCGTACTTCTGAGCAACTCCCTTGCCCGGGGCACGGCTGGCGGGAACGAGATTTCGGCCTAATACCGCTTCGAGCGAGTTGAAAATCTGATCCGATCGCAATCGCGTCGGGCTGGCAGCTGCGAAGTCACCCGCGGTGTCTGCAGTCTTGAGTTGTCGCTGGTAAACCTGTGTATTGGCGATGGTGCGATAGAGCCACTTCACGTCGTACCCGCTATCGGCGAAGTCTTTGGCCAGGGCGTCGAGGACTTCCGGTGACTTCGGATCGTGTCCGGGGCCCATATCGTCGATCGTGTCGGTGAAACCCTCCCCGATCATCTCGGCCCAGATACGATTGACGAACGCCTTCGAGAAGGTCGTGTTGCTGCGGGCCGTGATGTGCTTGGCGAGAGTCTGGCGACGGTCCATGTCCTCAGAGCCGATCTTCATCTTGGAATGGTCGACGAAGAAGACCGGTTGCATCAGCTTGCCCTCGGCGGTGGGATTGTCGAGATCAGGCATGTGATGCTCCATCGAACCGCGACCTGGCTGGTTGGGATCGGGACGAGGGGCCTTTTCAAACTCTTCTTTGGAGAGGGATCCGTCTTTGTTGGTGTCCCCCACCGCCAGAATCATTTCAAATCGTTTGGCAAATGCTTTGGCATTGGAGGCTTCCTGCTTGGTCAGGACTCCATCACGATTGGTATCCATGCGCGCGAAAATCTTGGCGGGATCGAGCTTGGCGTTGTTCTTTCCGGGACGGGCCTGATCTTCGAGCGACTTCACCGTGTACGTCCGCATGTCATCGGGTTCGCGGCGAACCTGAACCCGGGGAAAGAAGGCGGCGAACTGGTGGAAATCCTCGCGGGTCCACTTTTCATAGGGATGGTTGTGGCAGTTCGCACACTGGATCTGAATCCCTAAGAAGATCCGGGCCGTTTCCGCAGCAACTTCCTCGGGCTCGCCCGTGTGGGCGAAGATCAGAGCCGTCTGGCCATCAGAATCGGTACTGCCGGTGGCGGTCACCAGTTCGGTAGCAATCTTGTCCCAGCCGACATTCTTGGCCAGCTGATCCTTCATCCAGTCCTCGAAGACATCCTGCATCACGCGGGAGCGGACTTCCGTGGCCCGGGAAAAGATGACTTCCCGCCAGTAGCTGGCCCAGATGTCGGCGTAGTCTTCCGTCTCCAGCAGGCGATCGACGAGCTTCGAGCGTTTGTCGGGGTCGGGATTCAGAACGAAGTCGGTGACTTCATTCGGAGTCGGGATCGTTCCAGTCAGATCAAGCGATGCTCGACGCAGGAAGGTGTCATCGTTCACCAGTGGAGCGGGAGTGACGCCCGCCTTGGTGAGTTCGTCCTCGATGAGCTTGTCGACTTTGATGGCCGACTTCAGGGCATGCGGTTTGTCATTGGCCCCCACTCCCGCCACAGCTCCGAAGGAGACGACAACACTCAAACCCAGATGGAGAAAACCCTTGATTCGGCGATGCATGACGACCTCGCGAACTGATATTTCGAGTGAAGTGTGAACGGGCGATTCAGGCTGTCTGTGAGTGTCTGCTCAATGATGTCGAGTGAGAACGGACAGGCCGCAGGCGAATCCACCTGAACAACTCATTAAACACCGCGCAAAACCCGAGGTTTCGCGTGATTTCGACGATTTCACAGGATTGCATATTCGCTGGATTCCGAGAGGGTCATCGCGAGAATATGGCTTGATTTCCTAGGTTTGTGTATTGGCAGTGGACTGGACACCTGAGAAGGAGAGAGCCATCGCGTGGAATCGGTCCGGGGGTGAATGCCGTTCAAAAAAAGTCGACTCTCGATAGTCCTTATCGGCTTGGAGGTTCCGTCGACACAGATCGGTCGATCGTCAAATTCGTCATCACGAATTCTTGACAATCAGCCGTCACAACGTATAAACGTCGCTGTCGCTCCCGGCAACAAGATGTTGGGGCTGTCCACCCGTCCTGCACAACTCATTGTGCGAGCACTCTCGCATTTTCCGCTGAAATTCTCCTGTTCAAGCCCCCTGTCGACCGATAGGATGGGTAGGCAGCGGATGTTCACATGTTCCAGTTGTTCAGGTGTCATTGCGCGCCTCGTACGCAATCCAATTGGGATGGACCCATGATCCTGACGGAGCGATCTCTCGTGCGCTGAAAGTGACAGCGACACGAACTCTTCAAACACCCCGCTCGGGGCTTCCGTGCACGATGCACTCCTGGAAAGGTCTCTCTATGTCGAGTGTCAAGGCTGGCAATGCTGTGGAACCGTTGCGGGTTGACCCCTACTTCTGTCCGAACGGACAGGATCCATTCAACACGGTGGAGTGGGATTTCCGAACCGCGGCCATCAAAGATGAAAATGGGAAAGTTCTGTTCGAGCAGACCGACTGCGAAGTTCCGAAAGACTGGTCAGCCCTGGCAACCAACGTGGTTGTCTCGAAGTATTTCTACGGAGAACATGGAACAACCGAGCGTGAGCGCTCCGTGCGTCAGGTGATCCACCGCGTGGCGCGCACCGTCGCCGACTGGGGTATGCAGGACGGTTATTTCGCCACCTCCCAGGATGGCGAGAATTTCTACCGGGAACTGGCCTGGCTGTGTCTCCATCAGCATGCGGCGTTTAACTCGCCTGTATGGTTCAATGTGGGCCTCTACCACCAATATGGCGTAAAGGGATCAGTTGGAAATTACAACTTCGATCCCCGCACCAAGCAGGTCCACCGACCCAGCACACCTTACGAATACCCCCAGGCTTCCGCCTGCTTTATCCAGTCGGTCGACGACAACATGGAAGGCATCATGCGGCTCGCCACCAGCGAGGCGATGCTCTTCAAGTTCGGCTCCGGCACCGGCTCCGACCTCTCCACAATCCGCAGCAGCCGCGAAAAGCTCTCCGGCGGCGGAACCCCATCCGGTCCGCTCTCCTTCATGCGGGTCTATGACCAGATCGCAGCTGTGGTGAAGTCGGGGGGCAAGACCCGCCGCGCCGCCAAGATGCAGTCGCTGAAGGACTGGCATCCCGACATCCTCGACTTCATTCAGTGTAAGCAGAAGGAAGAGCGCAAGGCCCGCGTCCTGATCGAGAGCGGCGAGTACGACTCGAACTTCAACGGCGAGGCCTACTCGTCGATCATGTTCCAGAACGCCAACCTCTCGGTCCGCCTGAGCGATGAGTTCATGAAGGCGGTCGAGACCGACGGCGACTGGAAGACCCGCTGGGTCACCAACCCGCAGAAGGAAGGCCCGACCTACAAGGCCCGCTACATGCTGCGGCAGATGTCGGAAGGGGCCTGGTACTGCGGCGACCCCGGTGTGCAGTACGACACCACGATCAATCGCTGGCACACCTGCAAGAACTCGGGCCCGATCAATGCCTCGAACCCCTGCAGCGAGTACATGTTCCTCGATGACACGGCGTGCAACCTGTCGTCGATCAACCTCAAGAAGTGCATGAAGACCGACGGCACGTTCGATGTCGAGCGATTCCGTCGGGCCTGTTCGATCATGATCACCGCTCAGGAAATCATGGTTGACCACGCCAGCTACCCGACGCCCCCCATCGCCGAGAATTCGCATCTCTACCGACCACTGGGCCTCGGATACGCCAACCTCGGCAGCATGCTGATGTCGATGGGAATTCCCTACGACAGCGAAGCGGGCCGCGGCATCTGCGGAGCCCTCACCGCGCTCCTCACCGGCCAGGGCTACTCGACCAGTGCCCAGATGGCCGGTACCGTCGGACCGTTTGCCCGGTACCAGGAGAACGAGCAGCCGATGCTCTCGGTCATGCAGATGCACCGCGACGCTGTCGAGAAGATCAACCCCGCGTGCCCGGCCTACCTCAAGGACGCCGCACGTCAGGTCTGGAACGAAGCCCTGCAGAACGGTCGCCGCTATGGCTATCGCAATGCCCAGGCCACGGTCCTCGCTCCGACCGGCACGATCGCGTTCATGATGGACTGCGATACCACCGGGATCGAGCCCGACATCGCTCTCATCAAGTACAAGCAGCTGGCCGGCGGCGGCATGATGAAGATCATCAACCGCACCGTCCCCGCGACCCTCAAGACTCTCGGCTACACCGAGGAACAGGTCACGGCCATCCTCAAGTACCTCGAAGAGCACGACACCATCGAAGGGGCTCCGGGCCTCAAGGACGAGCACCTGCCCGTCTTCGACTGTGCGTTCAAGGC
>CANJZR010000407.1 GCA_947479075.1 Planctomycetaceae bacterium | reverse complement strand
CTGCAGGGACACGACCACTCGTATGGCCGGACGGGATTGCTCCACGGGGAAAACACAACGACCGGCTTGGCGAAGCAGTCGAATGAATCGGGCACGGTGTACGTTGTGTCGGTCAGCGGGCCGAAGCAGTACGCTGCTCAGCGAAGCCCGATCTTTCGCCGAGTGGCCGAAGACACCCAGCTGTACCAGGTGATCCATGTCGATGGTGACCAGTTGCGATACCAAGCCCATACCGCGACGGGTCGCCTCTACGATGCATTCACTCTGCAGAAACAGGCAGGCCAGCCGAACCAGCTGGTCGAACAGGTGCCCGACACGCCAGAGAATCTCCGCCCGGAAGAACCGAAGAAGTAGTCCGCTCCAGATAAGAAATAGAGCGGTGGGCGTGAGCCCACCGAGGCGTGGAGCGTTACTGAATCGCTGGTTTCTGGAGTGGCCATTCGCGAGAACGGCGTGATTGGTTCCGGTGGCCGAGAGACGGTTGGACTCCTCGGCAGGCTGATGCCTGCCGCTCTCAAGGTGAATACCGAATCGGAGATAATGTAATGCCCAGATCGTTATGGTTGGCTCTGCTTCTCGGGCTGGTCCTCTGTGGCTCGTTCTCGTTTGCGGAGGAGAAGCCTGCTGCGGTTCCTGACCTGACGGTCATGGACCTGCCGAGCTCGATGGACGGTAAACCACAGAAGGTCCGGTACTGGCTGCCGAAATCGGCAGGCCTGCACCCGGTCTTCATCTCGCTGCACTCCTGGAGCGGCGACTACACGCAGGACCACTCGGACTGGTTGCGGGAGGCTGTTGATCGTGGCTGGATCTTTATCGAGCCGAACTTTCGCGGGCCCAATGAGCACCCTGAAGCGTGTGGTTCGGCACTCGCGCGGCGGGATGTGCTTGACTCCATCGACTGGGCACTCAAACAGCCCGGGGCTGACCCGGAACGTGTCTATGTGGCGGGCGTCTCTGGCGGCGGGCACATGACGATGATGATGGCAGCGTTCCACCCCGAGCGGATCTCCGCAGCTTCCGCGTGGGTCGGGATCAGCGATCTGGCCGCGTGGCACGCCTTTCACACCAAACCTGACGTACGGGGAAACTACGCTCTGATGGCTGAACGCAGCTGTGGTGGCGCCCCTGGAAGTTCGGCGGATGTCGACCTGCAGTTCTATGGGCGGTCCCCCATTCATTTTCTCCAGCACTCGAAGGACCTGCCGCTTGAAATCTGCGCGGGCATTACCGACGGCAAGACCGGTTCCGTCCCCATCAAGCATTCACTGAACGCCTTCAACGTCATCGCCCAAGCCCGACAGACGCCGCAAATTACGAATACAGACATTCACCAGTTATGGGAGAAGGGGAAGCTCGACTCCCCACAGGAGGGTGATACGACAGATGACCCGTCATACGGCCGCGCAATCTATTTGCGTCGCCATTCCGGGCCGAGCCGTGTAACCATCTTTGAAGGAGGCCACGAAGGGCTGCCACATGCTGCGTGTGTATGGCTCAGCCAGCAACGCCGCCCCACACAAATCAACGCTCGCTGATTGAAGCAGCAACCGCCTGAACCCGCGGGGAATTCTCAAACTGAGTTCCCCCATATTCCCGTCCCTTCCCATCAACGATAAACCATAAACTGCCAACCACTAACGTTCCGCAGAACCGTCCGTATCCTTGCAGTCCCACTATACGCTTGATACCTTGCGACCTCTTCCGAGGGGGGTGTGCGCTGAACGACCGCGCGGGCCTGCCTCTGTGGGTTCAGTGGATGGAATCACTGGCCATCTCTTCCGTTCGCGGGTCTTGAACTCCCTGGTGAAATAAGTCACTCCGGGGCAATAAGTTCAGGAATTCGCGGTTCACGTTCGTCTGACTCAGGAACAGATTCATGTCCACGCAGTACGTGTACTTTTTCGGCAACAAGAAATCTGATGGCGATGGCACGATGAAAACCTTGCTTGGTGGCAAGGGAGCCAACCTCGCCGAGATGATCAACATCGGCTTGCCCGTTCCCGCTGGCTTCACGATCACGACTGAGGTCTGTAACTACTACTACGCGAACGGCCAGAAGTACCCCGCTGAACTCGAAGCTCAGATCGCCGCCGCCCTCAAGAAGGTCGAAGAGGCGATGGGCGCCCAGTTCGGATCGACGACGAACACGCTCCTTCTCTCCTGCCGATCGGGTGCGCGCGAATCGATGCCCGGCATGATGGACACGGTGCTCAACATCGGTTTGAACGATGTCACCGTCGAAGCTCTCGCCAAGCAGTCGAAGTCCGAGCGTTTCGCCTGGGACAGCTATCGCCGCTTCATTCAGATGTACGGCGACGTGGTGATGAACCTCAAGCCACAGTCAAAGAACGATCCCGATCACTTCGAAGACCTGATCGAGAAGAAGCGTCACAAGGCCAAGGTCGAGTTCGACTCCCAGCTGTCGGCTGAACACCTCAAGGAACTCGTCGCTGAGTTCAAGGCTGTGATCAAGAAGCACACCGGCAAGGAATTCCCGACCGATGCCATGGAGCAGGTTCGCGGCTGTATCGGTGCTGTGTTCAGTTCGTGGATGAACGACCGCGCGATCGTTTATCGCCGGATGTACAACATTCCTCACGACTGGGGCACGGCGGTCAACGTTCAGGCGATGGTCTTCGGAAACCTCGGCGATGACTGTGCGACCGGTGTGGGTCTGACCCGCGACTGTGCCATCGGAACTCCTGGCTTCTGCGGTGACTACCTGATCAATGCTCAGGGTGAAGACGTCGTCGCCGGTATCCGCACTCCACTGCGGATCGAAGAGACCCTCGGCAAGGACATGCCAGCCGCTCACAAGGAACTCGACGAGATCGGCAAGATCCTCGAAAAGCACTTCAAGGAAGTCCAGGACGTCGAATTCACCATTCAGCGCGGCAAGGTCTGGATGCTCCAGACTCGTAATGCCAAGCGAACTGGTTTCGCAGCTGTCCGCATCGCGGTCGATCTGGTCAACGAAGGCCTGATCACCGAGAAGGAAGCGATGCAGAAGCGTCGTATTCCTGCAGACGACCTGAATCAGCTCCTCCAGCCGATCTTCGATGCCGAAGCGAAGAAGGCCGCCACCAAGTCCAACCGCCAGATTGCCAAGGGCATCAACGCCGGTCCTGGTGCCGCCACCGGTCAGATCGTCTTCCACGCCAGCGATGCGGAAGAGATGTACAACAAGGACAACAAGGTCTCGCTGATTCTGGTCCGCAAGGAAACCAGCCCGGAAGACCTTCGCGGCATGAAGGTCGCCAAGGGCATTCTGACCTCGTTCGGTGGTGCGTCCTCGCACGCCGCACTGGTCAGCCGCCAGATGGGTAAGGTCTGTATCGTCGGCTGCGGCTCGATGGTCGTCGACTATGACAAGGGCACGATCACCGCCGGGGGCCAGACCCTCAAGGGCGGCGACTGGATCAGCATCGACGGCTTCACCGGCGAAGTCTTCGCCGGCAAGGTCGACACCAAGCCCAGCGAAATCGTCCAGGTCCTCGTCAACAAGACCCTCAAGCCCAGCGAGTCGGAGACCTATGGTCGCTACGCTCAGCTGATGGGCTGGGTCGACAAGTACCGCAAGCTCAAGGTGCGTGCCAACTCGGAACAGGACGAAGCTCATCTGGCTGACGCGTTCGGCTGCGAAGGAGTGGGACTCTGTCGTACCGAGCACATGTTCTTCTCGAAGATCCAGGAATTCCGTGAGATGATCGTCTCGGAAAGCCTGGAGCAGCGTGAGAAGGCACTCGCCAAGCTGCTGCCCTTCCAGCGTGCAGACTTCACCACGCTGTTCAAGGTCCTCGGCAGCCGTCCTGTGACGATCCGTCTGCTCGACCCACCGCTGCACGAGTTCCTCTCCGAGCACCACCTGCACGACGATGCGGGGCTCGCTGGCCGTCTGGCGAAGGCCGTCGGAATCACCGAGGAAGCAGTTCACCGCCGCGTGGATGAGCTGAAGGAATCGAATCCGATGCTCGGCTTCCGCGGTTGCCGTCTGGGCATCGTTTACGCCGAAATCACGGCGATGCAGGCTCGGGCGATCTTCGAAGCGGCTGCTGACCTCAAGAAGCAGGGCGTCGACGTTCATCCGGAAGTCATGGTCCCGCTCGTCGGCTACAAGAGCGAACTCGATCACCAGGCCAAGATCATCCGCGACACTGCGGACAAGGTCTTCGCCGAGAAGGGTGTGAAGGTCGACTACCAGGTCGGCACGATGATCGAAGTGCCGCGTGCTGCTTAG
>CANJZR010000406.1 GCA_947479075.1 Planctomycetaceae bacterium | reverse complement strand
CGGAGCGATCAACGTGCCGCCAGCACTAGTGCTGCGAATCTCGAACGAGTCGCGAGACAACTCTGTCGAGACGGTAATCACAGGACGCCGTACCCGACGCCAGCGAGCATCCATCGTCGGAGCCCAATCAGTCGCATCCAGCGGAGACATCTCATCGAGAGGCCGATGGACCGATGGGTCAAACACCCGCAAGAATCCCTCGTCCACCCACAGGGCATACGGGACATAAACCTCTTCCGACGACTGCTCGATCAACTGGCCCAGACGGCTGGCCAGCAGCGTTTTGCCGTTGCCCGAGTGACCGGTCAGCAGCAGAGAACCTCCCGCCCCCAATGCCAGCTGGAGATCGGTCAGCGTCGACTCATCGAGTGAGACCCCCGTCATGGCGGAATACAACTCTTCCTGGGAGATCCCCGTCCCGTCGAGCTGTTGCTTCCTGCACTGCTCGATGTAGTCGGCGATACAGACCGGCGCGGGACCGAGATATCGTGAGACAGAAAACGCATCACACGCCCGATTACGTCCCGATGTCGTCAGCGCCAGGTTGACCTGCGGTTCGCCAGCGGGAGTTCCCACACCGCTCAATCCACGGGCGGGCTCCACGAACTCCTGCGACTGCAGAGTGGCGACCAGGTCCGACATGACGGAAACTGGTAAACGCATCTCTCTCGACAAAACATCGAGCGGCGCTGACCCGCGCGGGTGCAGGTGCTTGAGGACCAGATCCTCTAATACCCGCTGGGGAATCCCGCAGGCTGCCACATCAACAGGGCACGCGGGGACACATGTCGAGGAGAGTTCATATTCCGACATGGCCATTCGGGACATCGCTGGTCCCGCCTCCTGCTCCACTCACGGATTCAACCCATCGCTACGCCCACAGCTGTGGGAAAAAACTCATCCAGGAGGAGGGCCAAATGGGCCGTCCTCCTGGACCGGATCGCCCCCGGATTAATCTGCTTTCGATGCAGGTGAGGTGTATTCGATCTTTGGTGGCACACGCAGAGACTGTTGCTGTTCAAAGATCCAACTGACTTCCTCAGCTGGCCGTCCCGCAGCATGGGTCATCCGCAGAGCCACGGGAGAAACCGCATCCGGCCCCGCCAGATTCGCAGCGGCCAGTTGAACAGCCGCGACTCGCGACTGATTCACTGCCGCGTCGTTGACTGACTGGACATACAACTGTCGTGACTCCGCCGGAGCACTCTGCAGGATCCACTGCAACTGCTGCTCGCCAGAAGTGTTCAAAGTGTTGGTGTCGGGATTGAAATGGTAGTCGTACAGCGTCGTGGCCATCTGCCAGCCGTTGTCGATTTGAGCTTTCCAGACCCCGCGCACGGCAGCCCGGTCATCACAGACGTAGGGCAGTGGCCAGTACTTCTGTGCGTGGTACTTATGAATCCACAACTGCTTGGGACCGGTCGGACGCGGCCGCATGGGCCAGACTTTGCCATACTTGTAGACTTGGCGTTCGCCTACGGGGTCAGAAGCACGCAAGGCGTACCACTCATCAGTTCCACGACGTGGTCCATCATCCGCAGAGAAGGGCCAACCCGCCTGAATCGAGCCCGCAGAAAGACAAGCCACAGCTGCTAGTGCAGCCAAGTTTTTGCGTACCACGTTCGTTCCCCCCGGAACTGAGTCGCCAGATGCCATCCCGCTTCCGGTCGATCAAACAACGATCCCCGAAAGAGTTCGAACTCGACTCATTCACCACCAATCATCGGCAATCGACCCTGCGGATATTGACGGGAAGTCCTGAAATGCCGGATGTAGCGAATTTGACTTCCCACAGTTCGAGTAGCCAAAAGCGGTCCACCCATTTTCAGGATCCTGGCTCGATCGGTCCTGAGTGGTCAGTTCACTCACGCGGAACGTCTCGCCATCTGGTAAATCAGGTCTTTGAATAAGGCATACCAACTGGGAGTACCGCAAGACACACCGATCCGAACGTATTCCCAGACCCAACATCACCAGTTCACTGCCGGTAGCTTGGTAAAGCGTGACTTTGAGAATCAATGATCAACTGAAGGCGATGCATCGGGCCAGTTTCCGCCAAGCAGCACTATTGATATTTTGAATACAAATAGCACCACAATCATTCATCCTCGACGAATGACATCTCTCCGGTAGAATCGCGTTGTTGTTGATTCGTAACGCAAGCCGGTTCAAGCCTCTCGACCGGCCTCAGGCTCCGCGCCACATCCGAAAGTTTTGTTCGATGACTCTGGAAAGGTCGCTCGGTTTTCGCAATTCACAAAGCTCTCTCGACGCGAACGCCTGGAAAAGCCTCAAGCGTCATGCCAATCTGCTATTGGCGAGCCAGGGACTGCCCATCGGTCAATTAGACGATCCCGAAGCCGAGCGTCTGCTGGAGATCGCGGCATCACTCGTGGATCGCACAGCTGCCAGAAGTCGACTGCTCAGCGGCTATCGCTGTCCGATCGATCAGCGGATCGAGACATTCCTGAAGGGGTACTTTGCCGACCTGGCACCTGCCGACCAGACGTGGCTCCCCAAGTTGTCTCTGGAACTGGACCGACATGGTGTCGCGCGTGTCCTTTCCATCCCGGCGGATGGCAGCACGTACCAGAGCGAGCTGCTGACATCGTACCGCGTGCGTAACGGTGTCCTCCATAACCCGCGATCTGATCGCCGGACGACGCAGGGCACCTTTCATGTCTGCGAAGACGGTCTGCCCATCCCGGGTGATAAGTGTGCGGTGCCGCGAAAGACCTACCTCGCCCTGCTCTCCTCCGCTGTTACTCCACCGGAGTCGATGCTGGAGTTGCCATTCACCTCGAAGCAATCGAAACCGAGCCGCACGTGGGTCTCGCTGCTGCTGCGGCCGATCGTGGCCCCCGAGGTTTCCGGCAACAGTCCGCAGCGCACGATGGAGGTTCGCTTCTTCGCCCCCGGCAGCCTGATCAGTAACCTCGATTTCGTCGAGTCGATCTTCGGGAATGCAGGCGACCCGACTCTGGCGGTGAACGATTCCGCTCTCGATGTGGAACACTGGACGGGGCATACCGGCTGTGTGATCCTTGCACCGCACCTCACCCAGCTCACGAAGAAGTCGCTGGGCCTGCCACACAAGTCCGAGGCCACTCCTCGCCAGATCAAAGACGGGATGTGCTGGGAGGCGGAGGACGAACGTTACAACGGCGGAAACGCTTTCAAGATCACCTGCCGCAACGAAGACGGGGTGATCGTCACGATCATCGCCGACAATTACTTCGGCTACTGTAAGAAAGAGGTCAAGACCCAGATCAGCTACGCCGCCAATCTGATGGGGAATGTCGAGGAAGAACACGCGGGAGGGGCACTCGTTTTCGCCAGCTTCAGCCTCGGCGAACAGTTCCAGTTCAACAGCAAGCGGTACAACGGTCGCACAATCGCCGACGTGTTCTCTGATTACCCGAATCAGATTGACATCCAACCCGACGGGTACGGGATTGACCGCAACTTCCCGGATGTGATCTACATTCCGGAATCAGCCAAGGCCGACCTCCGCAATCAGAACATTACCTGGTCGATCGATGGCCAGGAGCGTTCCATCCCCCTGCTGCCCGGAAAGGTCTACCTCGCCCCGAGTGGATACAAGCTCAAGATGGAGAAGCACCCGCAGGCTCCGTCATGGCGTCTGATCGGCACAGCTGGGGAAGGCGTCTTCATCCACAAGCCGTGTACCGTGTCGGGTGGTGGCAAGAGCGAGATCAGCAAGCCCATCGGCGACTACATGCAGTATGGGCCGATCTACACCACGAACTTCGAATCGGATGCCCGCCTGATCGATCAGATCTTCGAGAAGGACTACTCGACCCGCTGGCGGTCGGTCAAAATACACAACGTACGCTATCAGGACCGCCCCAGCCGACCACTGTTGTCGAAGGACCGTTCGCTCGGCAGCGTCATCCAGCTGCTTACCGAATCGGATGAGTTCAACGAGGACTACAACTTCTGGATCCGCAAACTCCCCAGCCACATCCACGCGCTGGTCTTCGCCATCAAGCGGTTCTACCAGCCTGACTGGGGCAGCAACTGGCGCAAGTACTTCAATGTCGATGTCGTGAACGGAGTGCCCGGACACGAATTGAAGCTGCACGACCGGCGAATCGTTGGGTCCTACCTGCGTGTGGGACTCTTCGGCGAGCATGGCTGGCGGACCTTCAAGGTGCGACAGGACTTCGCAGCTGCGGCCAAGGTTCAGACCGAGGACGATATCTCGGCCGCGATCGTGG
>CANJZR010000405.1 GCA_947479075.1 Planctomycetaceae bacterium | reverse complement strand
GGATCCGGTCGCTCCAACCATCAAGCATGGCGATGCGGACGCCAAGGTCACCTTCAAGGCCACCGATCTGGCCAAGGTTGGCGAATACAAGGTGAAGGTCATTGGCCATCCTGCCAAGGGAGGCGATGCCGATGTTGAGTTTAAGCTGTCCGTCTCGCCGAAGGACACGTTCTCACTGAGCCTGCCCTTGCTGTCGACCACCGTGAAGCAAGGCGAGAGCCAGACCTTTGCCGTTGGTATCAAGCGAGATAAGACGTTTGATGAAGACGTGACGCTGCTGTTCGGCGAGCTTCCCACCGGAATCACCATGGAACCTGCTGCTCCCGTGATCAAACGCGGGGAAACAGAGGCCAAGGTGGTTCTGACTGGTGCCAACGATGCTGCGTTGGGGAACTTTGACATCAAGGTCACCGGACACCCGGTACAGGGGGCCGATGCCATGAGCGACCTCAAGTTGACGGTTGCCGGCAAGTAGCTCGATTCGCGGGCCCAGGCTCTTTCTCTGTTCGAACGAAAGCCCCGACCATGTCAGACAAAGACGCAATCGTCGCGGTGTACGACACCCATGCCGGGGCGGAGAAGGCCATCAAATGGCTTCAGGATGGAGGCGTCGACTTGCGACACCTCTCGATCGTGGGCAAGGACTACCACACGGAAGAACACGTCCTTGGGTACTACAACACGAGTGACCGCATGCAGACGGTGGGACGGCAGGAAGAGTTCTGGAGCGGAGTCTGGGGCGTCCTGTCGGGATCTGCATTCTTCTGGGTTCCTGGTGTCGGGCCTGTGCTGGTGGGCGGGCCGATCATCGACCTGATTCTGGCGGGGCTCGAAGGTGATGTCGTCAAGGGTGGATTTAGCGCCCTGGATATTGCTCTCACCGACATCGGAATTCCGAAGGACAGCATCGTGCAATTCCAGACGGAACTGCAGGCGGGAAAGTTCCTGCTCATCGTCCACGGGACAATGGGCGAGGTCCACAATGCCTCGGATCTGCTGGCCAGGGAACAGATCGCCAAACCTGCCGATGACGAATCGGATGTCATCGAAGTGGGTGACTTTGTGAACAACTTAAGCCTCTGAATCTCTCGAAGGGAACCAACATCATGTTATGGACCATCTTTGTCATCCTGCTCGTCCTGTGGGCACTTGGTCTGGCAACCGGAGCCACGCTGAATGGCTTTATACATATCCTGCTGATTATCGCGATCGCTGTTGTGCTGATCCGCATTATTCAGGGACGCCGTCCCCTCTGATCTCTCGTCAGACACTCAAATCCAAGTGGTGTATTGGTAGTGCCAGAGACTCCGGTCTCAGGTCGGGGGCGAAGCTCTCGACCGGCGCCGCGGGATTCACGCGATTCTCGGTTCGGAAGAACTGCAGAAGAACAACAGCTTGTTGCTGCTGTGCGTAGGTCCGGCAAATCGTTTTGAAAGGATGCAATGATGAAAGACGACAAGACTCACAAGAAGCCGGCCGCCCAGCCAGCCTCGAAAGAATCCTGCTCGAACATCGTCGAAGGCAAGGTGGTCAGACTCGAAGGTCACAACCTCGTGATTAAGGACAACCAAGGCCAGGAGTTCACGCAAACCCTGGCGAAAGATGCCAAGGTGACTTGCGATGGCGCCAGCTGCCAGTCGACCGATCTCAAGGCCGGTAGCCGGATTCGTGTCACCACGAAGAAGGATGATCGCTGCACGGTGACTGGGATCGAGTCCCTGAGTAAACATTCGGAATTCACAGCTGCGAAAAGCTGAGAACGACCGCATTTGGAGAATCGCTACCACCTGCAGTTCCTCCGGGAGATCGGACAGAACTGCAGTGTATTTGGCAGGGACGAAATGATCTGTGTCTCAGAACGATTCGCAGAACGTGTGGGCTTGTTGCTCGCGCAAACGGTCCTCGCCATGGAACACGTTGGAAACAAAATCATGATGGATTATCGAAAAATTGCATTTGGTGCTGTTGCGATGGCTCTGGTCGCTGGGAGCGCTTATGTCTGCGCTGCCGACAAAAAAGAAGCTGTCTCACACGATGGCCAGGTCGTCACGGCAACTGCTGAAAAGCTGGTTATGAAGAGTGCCGACGGAAAGAGTGAACACACGCATACACTAATCCCCCGCACCCGAATCCGTTGTGACGGCAAGGTCTGCAAGGCGACCGATCTGAAGGCCGGAACAAAAATCCGTGTGACTACGCACGGAGATGATAAGATGACTGCTTACCGGATTGAGGCGATCGACAAGCATACGGCGTTCGCCACCCATGAGCATGAAGGCAAGTTTGCTAGCATCAAGGGTAACCAGCTCCAGATGACTGATGACGAAGGCAAGAATCCTCAATCTTGCACTTTGATGGACAACGTCGCAGTGACGTGCGACGGAAAGGTCTGCAAGACCGCTGATCTCAAGGCGGGGATGCGAATTCGAGTGACAACGGAGAAGAAAGCTCCTCACGCTGCATCGAGCATTGAAGCCCTCAACGTAAATCCCGACTTCGCCGCTCTCTAGCCAACGGGGGCAACAAGTCTCCAGGGAGGGAGGGCTCGTCATGAGTGTTGCTGCCATCTCGCCGGTCTCGGGGTCTCTCACCTGATTCCGGTGTTTTATCGTTTGATTCAAACTCCACGGAACTGACATTTGAAACTATTTCGCCTCGGTCTTCTCAGAACTCTCGACCGGTTCCAATCCCGAATCGGAGTGGACGGGTTATTTCGAGATTTCGGGGATGATCTTCCCCTGCGCTCCGAACTCTACAGTGCGGCGCAGCTGGAACAGCACGCGGAGAGCCTCGCCAATTGGCAGCAGATCAATCCGCGACCGGGACCCGATCAACTGCTGGCGCGACTGGCGGACAATGAGCGTGTCCTGCTGGAAGCTCACGAGCTTGTGACAAAAGCCGTGGAACAAAAGGATCGCATCGCCCCCGCTGCGGAATGGTTACTCGATAATTTCTATTTGATCGAAGAGCAGATCCGGATCACCCGGCGGCACTTACCCGAACGATACAGTCGTGGGTTGCCGCGCCTCCTCAATGGGCCTTCCGCCGGATATCCGTTGGTTTATGACCTCGCCCTGGAACTGATCTCACACGTCGACGGACGGATTGATGTCGGACGGCTGAGGGATTTTGTCGCGGCTTACCAGAGAAGACGGCCACTGACACTGGGCGAGTTGTGGGCCATCCCCATCATGATGCGGCAGGCTCTGATCGAGAACCTCCGCCGAGTTGCCGCCCGAATCGTAACCTCGACCGTCGGCCGAACAGCGGCCCGCGATTGGGCAGATCAACTCGTCGCATGCGCCGATCAGTCGCCGCATCGACTGATCCTTGTGGTGGCGGAGCTGGCCCGGCTGAATCCTCCGCTTTCGCCTTCCTTTGTGGCAGAGATCTCACGTCGTCTGCAGGGACACAGTGCCACATTCTCAGTACCGCTGACTTGGATCGAGCATCGTCTGGCCGAACAGGGACAAACGGTTGAGCAGATGGTCACCATTGACGGTCAGAGCCAGGCCGTGAACCAGGTCTCGATCAGCAACAGTATCAGCGCTCTCCGAGAACTGAGTGCGATCGATTGGCGTGAGTTCGTCGAGTCACTGAGTGTCGTGGAGCAGGTTCTCCGCGAGGACCCGTCGGGGGTCTACTCGCTGATGGACTTCAGCTCTCGAGATGGCTACCGCCAGATCGTCGAAGACACCGCCAAACACAGCCCGATCAGCGAGTCAGAGGTGGCCCGCCACGCCATCGCACTGGCTAGAGCAGCTGCCAGCCAGCACGATATCACGCACCGAACAGCTCATGTCGGTTACTTTCTGGTGGATGAAGGTCGACGGGAATTCGAGCGAGTCACACAACGTAGTCAACGAATCACGCGGCGCCTTGCCCGGCAGTTTCGCAAAGCCGCCTTCCCGACCTACCTCGGGGCGATATTACTCCTGTCCGTATCAGTCACCTGGGGCGTCATGTCCGTAACTGGCATGACTGGACTGAGTCGCTGGGCTGCGACCGGACTGTTGTTTCTGTGTGCGACCCAGCTCGGAGTGTCTCTGGTCAACTGGCTGTCGACGTGCTTGATCCCACCCAAGCGATTGCCACGGCTCGATTTCTCGAAGGGGATTCCCGAGGGCTCTGCCACACTGATCGTCGTGCCCACCATGCTGACGGGGGTGAAGGGGATACAGCAATTGCTGGAAGGTCTGGAGGTTCTCTATCTCGCGATTCGGGACGGCCAGCTGCGATTTGCGCTGCT
>CANJZR010000404.1 GCA_947479075.1 Planctomycetaceae bacterium | reverse complement strand
CCCGCCGCTGCGAGCGGACCAGCTTGTCGAGGTTCTCACCGTTGTCGAGATCCCGCCGGAACTTGTCGAACTGCATCCGCAGCGCATCGCGATCCGACAGCCGCGTCAGCTCCAGCCCCTTGGGCAGTGAACAGCGCCCCGCCAGATGATCGCCGTTCACGGGAGCGTATTTGCCCCCCATGTGACCCGCTTCCCAGACATCGGCGACCCACGACGGGGCCAGACCGACAAACGCGGGCAGATCGGGATCGTTCGCCCCGCGGAATCGGGCCGCCACCGAACCCATCGACGGGTACCCGTCACCGTCCCGCCCATTGTCGGTCCGGCGTGCCAGTGGATTACCCGCCTGCATCGTGATCGGTGTGTGATTGCTCATCGAGCAGTCAACAGCCCGCAGGAACGACAGCTTCGATGCGATCTTGGCCTGCAGCGGAAAATGCTCAGTCAGGCGGACACCGGGAACAGTCGTCGGGATCGAAGAGAACGGGCCACGGATCTCGCTCGGTGCGTCGGGCTTCGGATCCCACATATCGAGCTGGCTTGGCCCTCCCGACAACCAGATCAGGATCACCGATTTTTTGGCACTGCCGGTTCGAGCAGTCGCTTCCGCTGACTCACCGCCACTCGCCCCAGCTGCCGACGCCAACCCGACACCCATCCCCGCCAGTCCGGCCTGCAAAACCCAGCGGCGGGACTTCAATCCAAGGACGGGCGTACACGCTCCTGCAAACAGCGAAGAAACCGACAACGGTGACTGTTGAGGCAAAATCGGTCCACTCCATGAATGACGCATCGCAGGACGCTGATGTGTATCGTCTCAACCGGCCATAGAAGTTGCAATAGAGAGGTTGAATCGGTTCCGAAAGCCGCTGAAAGTCTGATTGGGGATCGTCATTCCTCGTTAAAGTCAGGCTTTTGTCGGGGGAGTCGCTGGGGGCTGGTTGACCTGTGGAACCGGCCCTGCCCACCCGACCGGTTCGATTAGGTTTGCTCTCCCGTTTCTGAGGGTGACTCACGTTACGACGTATCAGATGGCTGCCGGGTCGCGGATCTGACCTCACTCTCTCGTCAAGCTGTCGCCGTTGTCCATATACTCCCGGACATTCATTCTGAGTTCTTCTCGCCCAACATTGGCCCTCGGACCACTTCATTTTGAGCACGTCGGAAATCACCCCTGCCGAGTCACCCGTTCTCCCGCGTCCGTTATGGACTGCGGGGTTCTTCGGAGTCCTGGCCACCCAGTTTCTGGGGACGTTTAACGACAATCTGCTGCGGTGGTTGTCGGTCTGCGTCGGCGAGCGGATCGGGAATCTGTCGGAGCCCATGAACGCTGCGCAGCAGGAGTCCTGGAAGACCCTGATGCTGGTGCTGGGCGGAGTGGCGTTCACCATTCCCTACCTGTTCCTCATGCCACTCGCTGGATCACTGGCGGACCGTTTCAGCAAGCGTTCCGTGATGATCACGATGAAGGTCGCCGAAGTCATCATCATGACCTTTGCGGTGTGGGTGATGGCCCATGGGAATGTGACGCTGATGTTCGTTTCGGTTGGTCTGATGGGGGCGCAAAGCGCGCTCTTCGGCCCATCGCGTTTTGGCGCAATGCCCGAAGTGTTACCGAGTGAACATCTCTCGGAGGGGAATGGCTACACCGGCCTGGCGACGGTCGTAGCTTGTGCACTCGGAGCAGCTGCGGGCTTCCGCATGTTTGGTGTGATTGATCACGGCATCACAGCGACGGGGATTTCCTGGATCGTGTTTCTTCCGGCAGCTTTGTCACTGATTGGGATCGCCATTACGGGGACGTTGACGAGTCTGCTCATCCCACCGCTGGCCGTTGGAGGTCCCGACAAGACTCTCAAGTTGAACCCGCTGACCGAAACGATTCCAGCACTGAAAATTCTGTGGAAGGATGTGCGACTCGTCCGGACAACGTTCGGAATCGCGTTCTTCTGGTTCCTGGCATCTCTGGCCCAAGCCAATGCAGAGCCGCTCGGTACTGACGTACTGGGGATCTCGGTCGAGAACGTGGGATTGCTGCTCGCCGTACTCGTGGCGGGGCTTGGAATCGGCAGCGTACTGGCCGGACACCTTTCGGAAGGAAAGGTGGAACTCGGCCTCGTTCCCTTTGGAGCCTTTGGGATTCTGATCAGCTCGCTGCTGGTCTACATCACCGGCTCGATGGTTGACCCGCTGCGTGCCGCCACGGAACCGCAGCTCAGCTTCTATCTCTGTGGCGGTTCGCTCTTCTGGCTCGGTGTCGCGGCGGGGATGTTCAACATCCCCTTGGAAACCTACATGCAGTACCGCAGTGATCCGACCCAGCGCGGCATCATTCTGGCGGCCTGCAACTTCATCACATTCCTGTTCATTCTGTTGTCGCTGGGCGTCTTCTTTTTCATGCGGAGTTACCTGCATCTGTCGCCGACGGCGATCTTTGCCGTGACGGCCTTGGGGACGATTCCTGTTTTGATCTATGTCTTAAGGCTGATCCCTGACCTGACGTTCCGCTTCTTCCTGTATCTGATCTCACATACGTTTTATCGGCTGAAAGTCCATGGCCGCGAGAACGTCCCGGAACAGGGCGGCGCGCTGATTGTTGTGAATCATGTGTCGTTCGTGGATGGCATCATGATGATGGGGTCGTGTTCCCGCATCGCGCGATACATCATTTATGCCGACTTTACCCGTATGCCGATCCTCAAACCGTTCGCGGATCTCATGCGTGTGATTCCCATCAAAGCGTCCGAAGGTCCCCGGGCCTTGATTAAGTCGCTCCAGGCGGCCAAAGAGGCGATGCTGAACGGCGAACTGGTCTGCATTTTTGCAGAGGGGCAGATCACTCGTACCGGGCAGTTGCAGCAGTTCCAGCGCGGCATGATGAAAATCGTGGAGGGAACCGGATGCCCGGTGATTCCCGCCTACCTGCATGGGCTCTGGGGGAGTTTCTTCAGCTTCCGCGGAGGAAAACCGTTTAGCAACTTTCCGAGGTTTTTGAGTTATCCGGTATCTGTCCAGTTTGGGAAGCCGATTCAACATCCCGAAGATGCCAATGAAGTCCGACATGCTGTTCAACTGCTGGGAGTGGAAGCTGTGGAAAGAGACAAGGTCCGTGAGTTGATCCCGATTCGGCAGTTCATCCGCCGGTGTAAGCGGGACCGGAATCGTTCCAAGGTCGCCGACTCGCTCGGTACTGATCTGACTGGGGGACGCTGCCTGATCGGGGCGCTGGCCATGCGTCGTTATCTGGTCCGCGAGATCCTCCGGCCGGATGAAAAGATGGTGGGTCTGCTGATCCCGCCATCCGTGGGCGGTTATCTGGCCAACATGGCCTTATCACTCGCGGGACGGACGGCAGTCAACCTGAATTACACACTGACCGATGATGTGCTGAACCATTGCGTCAAGGACGCTGGGATCAAGCATGTCTTGACCACGAGGAGCTTTCTCGAAAAGAAGCCGGTCAAACTCGAAGGAGCCGAATGGGTCTTCATTGAGGAGTTCAAGGCCAAGCTCACTGGCATGGACAAGGCCGTCGCCGCATTCCAGTCGTATCTTCCGGCGGGAATCCTCGACCGCTGGCTCGGACTGACCAAGATCAAGCCGGATGACCTGCTGACGATCATCTTTACCAGCGGTTCAACCGGTGAACCGAAAGGGGTCATGCTCTCTCAGCACAATGTGGGTTCCAACGTCGACGCTGTCGATCAGCTGCTGAACCTGGAGGCGAGCGATGTCATGATGGGGGTCTTGCCGTTCTTCCATTCCTTCGGCTACACCGCCACGCTCTGGCTCCCGGCCTGTTGCGCTCCGAAAGCGGTGTACCACTTCAATCCTCTCGATGCGAAGATCATCGGCAAGCTGTCAGAGAAGCACAAAACAACCATCCTGATGGCGACGCCGACATTCCTCAAGACCTACCTGAAACGCATCGACAAGGAGCAGCTCACTCACCTCGATATGGTCGTCGTGGGGGCCGAGAAGATGCCGCTCGACCTGGCAGAAGAGTTCTATCAGAAGTTCGGCGTGCGTCCCTCCGAGGGATATGGAACGACCGAACTGTCCCCGGTGGCAGCTGTCAACATCCCGGATCATCGAACAGCTGACACTCACCAGATCGGGACCAAGCTGGGAACGGTGGGACGTCCGATTCCGGGCGTGGCCGCCAAGGTCGTAAACCCCGATACGTGGGAAGACCTGGGGATCGGCAAGGAAGGCCTGCTGCTGATCAAGGGGCCCAACGTCATGCAGGGCTACCT
>CANJZR010000403.1 GCA_947479075.1 Planctomycetaceae bacterium | reverse complement strand
TTTCCGTCAGCGAGGCCGGGGCCTTTCATGGGCAGGGAGTCATCAGTCAGTACTCGCAGCCGCATGGCTGTGAAACGTTCGGTCGGCGTCCGGAGTGTGATCTGATACGTGTCGTTCGGCGGTGCCTTGCCGTCACTGAGGAGTGATCCGTCGGGCTGACGCAGGAACGAAGCCATGCCCAGCGTGCGATAGTCCGTGATGTCGGCTGGCTTCCAGTTCCATTCGTGAGTCAGCAGGTTCTTCGACTTGGCGGCAGAGAGCTGATTTTCCAGTTCAGTCAGCTGGGACCGCAACTTCTTTACATCTTGCATGAGGTCCATCTGTTCCTGGCTCCAACCGAAGATTTCGTCTTCGAGGACCGGGAGCGTCGTGCCCACGTTGTTCGCGTCATCACACTGATTGAAGAAGGCGTAGAGCTGGTAGTAATCCTGGTGACTCAGCGGATCGTATTTGTGCGTGTGGCACTGGGCGCAGCCGACGGTCAAACCGAGCCAGACAGCCCCGGTGGTGTTCACGCGGTCGACGATGGCCTCGTGGCGATATTGGTCAGGCTTCACGCCACCCTCCTGATTGATGAGCGTGTTGCGATGAAACCCGGTGGCGAGCTGTTGAAACTTGGTGGAGTCCGGCAGCAGGTCGCCAGACAGCTGCTCGATCGTGAACTGATCGAACGGCAGGTCTCGATTGACGGCATCAATGACCCAGTCGCGGTATGGCCACATGATGCGGGGCGCATCGATGGTATATCCGTTGGAGTCGGCGTAGCGGGCCTGGTCGAGCCAGTGGCGTCCCCAGCGTTCTCCATAGTGCGGGCTTTGCAGCAGTCGCTCGACCAGCTTCTCATACGCGTCGGGAGCGGGGTCCTGGATGAAGGCATCCGCTTCCTCGGGCGTTGGCTGGAGGCCGAGGAGATCTTGCGAGAGTCGACGAATCAGCGTCGCACGGTCCGCTTCCGGTGAGAGGGTGAGGTGGTGAGCCCGAAGTTTCTGGAGAATGAATGCGTCGATCGGGTTCGCGATGCACTGGCCCTCGATGGTCGGGACGGTCGGCTTCTCGATCCGACTGAAGGCCCAGTGCGGTGCGTAATTCGCACCTTGTTTGATCCAGCGCTGAATCAGTTCTTTCTGGGCATCGGTCAGTCGCTTTCCGCTGGAGGGCGGGGGCATGACCTCCTCGGATTCGGTGGTGAGAATGCGTCGCCAGAGTTCGCTGCGGTCGGGGGCGGAAGGAACAATCGCCGCATGTCCATCCTTGAAGGCAATTGCAGCTTCCCGGTCATCGAGTCGCAGATCACCTTTGCGTGAGGCAGGATCGAACCCGTGGCAGGCGAAGCAGTTCTCTGACAGGATCGGGCGAATCTGCCGGGCAAAGTCGACCTGCTCATCCTCAGCGCTCACTGGACGGAACAAGCTCAGCAGGAGTGCCACGATCAAGCAGAACCAGGTTGTGCGATTGGCGGCCACCGTGGAACTCCCGGGGGATGGACTCGATCTTTCAAGCGGCTTCTCAGCTTCCCAGCATAATGAGAACTTGGTCGCCGGTCAGCCAGACTGGGGAGCGGCGACCAGAAATCCCTCCCCTGTCGTGACTCGCTCAGTGGATCGAAGCGACTTGTCGCGAAGCAGCTGGGATGACGACAACACCGCTGTAATAGGGAAGATGTTGATTCAGGAAGTTCTGGATTTCAGTGATGATTTTCAGAATGGAGCTGTGGACCGCGAGTTCTTCGGGCGGCAGGTTCTGGCTGTCGCGGAGGATGATCTGGACGTTGTCCTGGTCCACCAGTATCTCCAATTGGTACTTGAGCGGGTGGGCCAGCAGTGATTTCAACAGACGTTTTAACAATTCGGAAGGTGCCTCCTTCCATTCCCGTTTGGCACATGCCAGGACCAGAAATGGTCCGGCGCTCACATCGATCTGGATCCACGTACTCGTGGGATGCATGCGAGCGATGCGCCAGTCGGCGTCAGATTCTTCAATCAACCTGGTGATGAATGTGGGGGCTGCGGTCGCAGTGGCGATCATCAGGCAAGGCTTGCGGGAATGCGAAAGGACCGCCGAGCACCTCATTTCATTGATCAATCGACCAGATCTGATGATCTGACGCTGATTCTCAATCACGAGGTTTGCATAGGGGGCAGAGCCGTGCGACGCCGAAATGCCCCACAGTAAGCTGCCCATTCCGAGGAGAACCAGAGCAGCTGCCAGAGTCCGTCGCATTTGTGTTTGCCCTTGGGCAAAACGCTCCAGATCATCCGCGAAAGCGAGTGCCGATTCGTATCGATCCTGTGGCCGTACAGCCAGTGCTTTGTGACAGATCCGTCGAATCGGCCATGGTGCACGGCGAATCAGAGACCAATCAGGAACTAACCGCATGTGATCCGGCGTACGGATGGGCTGATCACACAGTGCCGCGTAGAGTACAGCTCCGAGTCCGTACACATCGGAAGCGACGGAGATGTGGTTCGCATCGCCCGCGTATTGCTCCGGGGACATATACTCCGGAGTCCCCGGAGCGAGCAGCAGAGATCGTCCGTTCCCCTGTCCTTGTAGCTGGGCCATGCCAAAGTCGATCACTCGTGGATCTCCCAGGTCGTCGATCATGATGTTCCCGGGCTTGAGGTCGAGGTGCAGAGCTCCATTCTTGTGGACGGCATCGACAGCGCGAGCTGCTTTCGACAACACCGATGCGATTTGAGGAATCGTGGGTTTAAATTTGCGGACCCAGGTGGAGAACTGGTGCCCCTTGATGTACTCCATGATCATAAAGTGCCTGCCCTGTTCGGTACCGACATCGAACACCTGACCCAGATGCGGGTGTCGGATCGTGCTGAGGATCTGTGCGAGCGAAGTGAGCTGATAGGAGTCGGCCTCGGCCAAGGCATCGGGACGAAACCATTTGATCACGACATCAGTTTTCAGACGTGGGTGCCAGGCCCGATAGACTTCCGCCTGGCCTCCGGAACCGAGTCGATCCAGGATGGGATATTCTCCAATCGACTCGGGAAGAGGGCTGACGGGTGGGGTGGGGCAGGGCTCTGTGAAGGACTCCCAACCGATTTCACGGACCGCGTGGACCACGTCCCGCAGTGACTTGATTCGAGCCTGGCAGACGGCACATTGATCCAGATGGGGCTGCAACTCGTGGTCAACCGATCCCTCCAGGACAATCGGCCAGAGCCGAATGTCCTCGGGACATTGGTGTTCAGTCATGATGTTGGGCTTTCGCAAGCTGGTTGCAACAGGAGCGAACGCGGTCCAGCACACGGCTACTATTGACGTACACGGCATTGTCCGAGAGGCCCAGCTGGATCGCGACATCCCGGGCCGACTGTCGTTCGAGGACGTGACGTTCAAAGCAGTTCCAGGCCACCGGAGAGCATTTTCCACGCACCATTTCCAACGAGCGCAGGAGTACGAACTTCTGCTCATCCAGCCCAATGTCTTGGTCGTTGCGTGAAGCTGCCTGAGCAACGGTGTCGTTACAGAGCTGAATCGGACCGCGTCGCCTGATCCAGTCGATTGCGGATGTCTTGACGATTCTGCGCAGCAGACTGCGAAAGCCGCCACGCCCCGGCTGGTAGTGAAAATTGGGCATGATCCGGCACAGGATTACCCAGACATTCTGCGCGATATCCAGCTGATCATCCTCGCATCTGCCATAGGGCCTGGCATAGTGGTTGATGACCTGCGTATAGGTTGCAGTGAATTCCCGCCAACTCGAAGAATCTCGTTGTGAACGGAGTCGAAGCAGGAGCGAGGGGCGTGTCTGGGGCAACAAGTCGAATCCTCCGGAGTGATCTCGATTCGGGGATGAGATCAACGAATACACGAGTAAACAGACCGAGCGAGGCAGCCAGGCACCCGTAGATTTCGGTGGCTGTCAGATTGGTCATCGGTCGAATCCAGATGAATTCGATTTGGGGCCACGGCTTCCGACAGATGAATACGCGGGGGATTCGCAACCCTTTCTCTGAATTCGAGTCGTTTTCCACGATTCAGAGTGTTTTCGGATGAGATTCGGGAACTCGTTCTCCCGGAACCTGATCTTGAACTGTGCGCTCTGTGAGCAAGTCGGCAAATGAAATCCGATGTCTGATCTCTGAGGACACTCACAGCCCTGCGTGTCAGAGAAGTCGCGTTGACTCTTCGGCTATGCGTGAGTTTGGGATGGCCAGCGTTTACGATGCACACATGGACAGATGCCAATTGTGTGCATCTCGACCACGACCGGAGATGCTGCCTTGTCGCTTTCTGTTCTC
>CANJZR010000402.1 GCA_947479075.1 Planctomycetaceae bacterium | reverse complement strand
GGGAAGATCAAGTACCGCGAAGAGATCCTCGACGGACTCGAAGCGGCCCCCCGCGGTCTGATCGGCTTGTTGCGTGGCGAGAACTTCGGCAAGCGAGTCATCCGTGTCGGGAAGGACTGATCACCGGGATGGATGATGCCGGGGCATGTCGCTGACGAGATTCGTCCCGGCTTTATGTCGGGGAATCTTTCGATCGGAGTCGTTTACCACAACGCGGCGCTACCGAATGATGGTATGGTGAAACACGCTGGTACGTGTTGAATTCATAAGGTGACGTAGCGCATGCTGATTCATGTTGGGTTTGAAGTCGCTTTTCAGTTTGAGAAGCCGACTCCTTTGTTAGCGCTGGGGCTGATCCATCCCTCCATCGGTTCGCTGATTCGCAAGACCGAACAGCTGGTCGTCGATCCTCCGGTGCCGATGACCGAGTATATTGACGGGTTCGGCAATCGATGCCTGCGGATGGTCGTGCCGCCGGGCCGCGTGGTCTTGATGAATGACTCCATCGTGCAGAACTCGGGTCTTCCGGATGTGCAGGTGCCGGATGCGCATCAACATGCCGTCGAAGAGCTGCCCTACGATGTCCTGGTCTTTCTGCTGGCCAGCCGTTACTGCGAAGTCGACAGCGAGCTTAAGGACATCGCCTGGGCTCAGTTCGGGCATCTGCCAGCGGGCTGGCCGCTGGTCCAAGCGATCTGCGACTTCGCCCACCGGCACATTCGCTTTGACTATCAGCTGGCGAGAGCGAATCGCACCGCCCATGAAGTCTACCGCGAACGCGTGGGCGTCTGTCGCGACTATATGCATCTGGCGATCACGTTCTGTCGCAGCTTGAACATCCCGGCCCGGTACTGCACCGGTTATCTGGGCGACATCGGCGTGCCCCCCGTCGCGAGTCCGATGGACTTCAGTGCGTGGTTCGAGGTCTATCTGGGGGGAGCGTGGTACGCCTTTGATGCCCGCAACAATGTGCCGCGCATCGGTCGCGTGCTGATGGCCCGTGGTCGAGACGCCGCTGATGTTGCGCTGACGACGACCTTTGGCCGAAATCAGCTGCAGAGCTTTCGTGTCTGGTCTGATGTAGTTCCGGAAACAACCCTCAAATAGAGCCAGGTGACGGGTGGCTGGGGTCGACCATCGGAAGCCCCCAGTCAACTGCGGCCCCTGCCCCCCACCTGCGTTGATCACACGGAAGCCATCAGAACGTTCCCCCGAAGCGAGCGCCGGGCGTCAGCCCGCCGTGTCCCCGGAGCATCTACCCACACCCGCAGCTGAGGTTCTCGACCATCGCACCGGGTGGCACGGCCTAAGACTTTGCAAAAGAGGTGGTTCTGCCACCTCTCGTTCATCAAGGACTCTGGACTTGCCATCCGTCCGATAGTGGTATCCAGCGAGAATTATTGGTGCAGAATACATTTGGATGGTATGAATATCTGGATTAGAGGCTTGCAAATCAGTGGGCGGCATGGTGCCTTGACTGCCTGCGTCTCCAACAGGTTACAAGCAACACAGGTCACTCCACAAAGGCGATGCGATGTTTAGCGAGTACGTTGTCTATGTAGACGAGAGCGGTGATCACAATCTCTCCAAGTTCGAAAATGAGTTTCCTGTGTTTGTTCTAACCTTCTGCATATTTCGCAAAGAAGATTACATCCAACAGATCGTGCCAGCATTTCAACGTATCAAGTTCAAGCACTTTGGGCACGACATGGTCGTCTTTCATGAACGTGAAATACGTAAGGCGACAAACCAGTTTTCATTCCTGACGGACGCCGGTCGACGAGTGTCATTTATGACGGACATCAATACTTGGGTCGAAACTAGCCCTTTTGCAATCATTGCTATAGTCATTCGAAAGCCTGACTTCATCAACAAACATGCAGACACGAGAAATCCATATCATTTTGCGATGCGACTGGGGCTGGAGCGAGTTGAGAGATATCTGAGACGAGTTGAACCAACTGACAATATTTCACACGTCATCTTCGAGTCACGAGGTCGACGTGAAGACGACGAATTGGAACTTGAGTTTCGAAGAGTTTGTGATGGAGCGAACTTTTCAGGGCAGTCCTTTTCACTTCAGATCGTCATGGCAGGAAAGCAGGTCAACTCGACTGGACTCCAACTTGCTGATCTGACGGCACGTCCCATCGGTCGATATGTGATGAATCCGTCTCAGACGAACAGAGCATTTGAAATCATCGAGAGAAAGCTAGACCGCAGCCAAAGTGGGAAAATTGAAGGTTATGGTCTTAAATGCTACCCGTAAAAAGCCAATGGCCCCGGTGTTCCACCGAGGCCATCCGCCGACCGGGTTCCCCAGTCCATACTGTAATGATCGGGTGAACTGTCCACAAAGTCAAGAAGAAATCCATGCTCGCCAAAAAATGAGATTCCACACAGCCTAAACAGTGGCAACTTTCATTACATGCGTACAGGTTGCGCTTTGCAAATCCTCGTTCAAAAACGAGTTTCACATTAGAGCTACCAGCCGAGTGCAGCTTACTCTCTGGATTATCGTGTTCCGACGGGATGACGTACCAGGCAAGCAATTGAAGGCTGTTACTTCCCGGCCACCGTCTTCTCCCGCTTCTGCAGCAGGATATTGACCCCCTTCTTGTTCGACAGGGCGATGTCGAGGAGGCCATCTCCGTTGATGTCGCCGGTCGCGAACTGGGTGCCGACGCCGGTGTCGTTGCCGGCGGGGAGGGGGTGCTTGATGAACTTGGGGCCGTCTTTCGAGCGGTCGATCTCGTACCAGACCATGATGACCGGGTCATTGGCCCCCGGGTCAGCTCCATTGTGGGCGTAGTAGCGTTTGCCGGTGACCATGTCCTTCTTACCGTCGCCGTTCACGTCGACAAACATGAGCGCGTGGGTCTGGGAGAAGCTGTCGTCGATGAGGTGGTAGGTCATGCCGGGTTTCCCCTGCTTTTCGCCGTTCTCGAACCACCAGACGCCGTGCTGGTGGGCGCAGGTCATGAGCATGTCCATGTCGCCGTCGAGGTCGAGATCCTCGGCATAGATATCGGCACCGGTCTGCGGGGCCCCGTTCTCGCCGAGCACATGCGGGTGGAAGGCCCAGACCTTGCCGTTGAGTTGGGCGGGATGTTCCCACCAGCCGTGGGGGATGACGACATCGTTCTTGCCGTCGCCGTTGCAGTCGGTCACGCCGATGCCGTGGTAATACTTGAAGGTGCCGTTCTGGCCCGGGGCGCCTGGTTCACTAACCGCCACGAAGTTCCACTTCTGGTAAACCGCTTCGCCGGTCGGGATCTCGATGTAACCCATCTGAGCCTCGGGCTGGCTGCCGAAGACGAGGTCGGGCTTGCCATCGCCGGTCAGGTCGGAGAACTGCGGCGATTCGTTACAGATGCTGTGCCAGATGACGTGCTCGGCCCAGTGTTTTTCCTCACCCTTGGGGTTTTCGTACCAGTGGAAGGGCTCGCCGGGGAAGCCCGCGATGATGATGTCGGACCAGCCGTCCTGGTTAATGTCGTAAACCCAGTTGGCGAAGCTGTTGCTGTAGCCGACGCCGGCCCAGTAGTCGCCGGGTTTGCGAAGTTCGTGCCGCTTCCAGTCGGGAGCGGAGTACCACAGGTCGCCGGCGACGATGTCCATCTGGCCGTCTTTGTTGAAGTCGCCGATGCCGACGCCTTCCGAGCGGAACCGGGCGTCGAGCTGGACCCGCTCGAACGAGACGTTGGCGGCGTCCTCAGCATCAGCGCCATTTGCAGACAGAGCGAGCGAGAGACAACCAACCGCCAGAAGTGCGAATCGCCGCATGGGGCCACTCCAATGAAAAGCCAGGACCGATCGTGTTCCCGTCCGGGGACGAGAGTGTTCTGGTATACCGCATGACGGGGGGGAGAAACAAACCCGGCGGGGAGGGATTGGATAAAACGAGTTTCCGGGGTCGAAGTCTGGTAAGATCAAGGGATACGCACACATAGCAATCGATTCACCTTCGTCTGACTGTCTCCACTCCATGAATGCACCCGCGAAGCAAACCGAAAGTCCGGTGGAACAGGGATCGTTGGGGATTGCCCTGCTGGCTGCAGGAGCGATTGCCACCTCGCTCGTCATGAAGTACAGCGGATGGAGTTCGCTGCTGGCGGGGATTCCGGCGTTCCAGTGGCCGCTGTTGGTCGCGTTGTTCGGTGGTGGCATTCCGCTCGTCTGGCAGCTGCTGAAGGGAGCACTGCGCGGGGAGTTCGGGTCGGATCTGCTGGCTGGGATCTCGATCGTCACCTCGGTGTTTGTCGG
>CANJZR010000401.1 GCA_947479075.1 Planctomycetaceae bacterium | reverse complement strand
TTATGCAGGCGATCGCCGCTTACTGCGAGGAACACCAGCTGCAGTCGAACCTCGTACCGCCCTCCACCAGCTCCTTCACGACCTCCGCAGCCCGCCCCAAAGCGCCTCGCACCACAGTCGCCCCCAGTGGTGGGGGAATCGAGGCGTTCAAACTGTTCGACGAGGGAGCCAGTACAACCACCGTCGTCGAGAAGACCGGACGGGCTCTTTCCACAGTCCAGGGCTATCTGACCGATTACCTGCGTGCTCGTAAGATCACCGATCCGACTCCCTGGGTCGACGCAGCTACTGCAGCGCGGGTGCGTGAGGCTTGTGAAGAATTCGGCCCCGAGGTGCGTCTGACCCCGCTCTTCGAGCATCTCGGCGGGACGGTGAATTACGAAACCTTGCGGATCGTGACGACGTGTCTCAAGAATCAGCAGGATGAATAAATGCTTGAAGCGGCCAACGGCGACTTGGTCTGCCGGCCCACGAGCATTCCGACACATGCAATGGTGGCTCAACGCCGCCAGCAGCTGGTCACGCCCTACGCTCCGTGATTGACATTCTTCTTCCCGTAATGCAGATCGACATCCCGGTGACCGAGACTCAAGAACGCGTAAAGGCCTACCGACGCGACCAGCGACAGTGATGTCGCACTGAGCATGACCGTGAATCCCCACTGGTCGAGAATCCGCCCCAGGATCGGCGAAGTCAGTGCCATCCCGAGATCGGCGAACGCCAGGATCATCGTCGTCCCGGTCCCGCGATACTGCTCCGGGAACGTCTCTGCCCCCATTGAGACCACACACGGAAACAACAGTGCGTGACCAAACCCGATGCACAACGCGGGCCCGATGAACTGGGCCTCGGACTGGACAAAGATCAGCCATGCATGACCGATCGCATGCCCCAACAGTCCGAGCAAAATCATCGACCGGCGGCCGATTGTCCGGCTCCACGTCCGGGTCAACAGTCGCACAGTGAACGCAGCTACCGCGTATCCCGTGAAGAAGTATCGGACCCCGTCCAGATGACGCTCCGTCGCCAGCCGTGTCAGAAACACCATCGTCACAGAGAACCCCAGCCCCATCATCAACGAGACCAGCACTACCGGCCCCGGCCAGTAACGTCGTACCAGCACATGCGCTGGCGGAGTCACCTCGGGACTGACATGCACATCGGTATGCGTCAGTAACAGCACAAAGATGATGTAGAGAATGCCAAAGCCAATGGTCCCGGCAAACAACGTCTCAAACAGCACCGCCCCCGAGAACCGGTCGAATAAGACATCGACCAGCTGGGCTCCGACGATCATTCCGACAAACCCGCTCGACCCGAGGCTGCCGATCGCTTCTGTTCGGCGGTGCGGGGGGACTCGCAACTGAATATGCAGGTTGGAGCAGACAAACATCGCGGAGATGCCAATCTGATACGCGGCCCGGGCGAGATAGATCTGCGTGCCGAGAGCGTCAGTACTCCAGAGTCCTGCACAGCCCGCCAGAAACAGAGCTGATCCGACCAGCCACAATTTGCGAACCCCGTACCGATCAATCGCTTGCCCCAGCCAGAATCGCGAGATCAGCGAACCCGCGAGTGCCAGGCCGACGATCCACCCGGTATCCGTCTTTGTGCCCTTCAGCAGATCGACGAATTCCGCAAACCGGAATGTCATCGTGTTGGCAGCCACGAGCGACATGTTGGCCCCATAGGCCAACCAGAACGAGCGATTGTAGATCGCTGCGGACTCAGACTCGTAGACATCGGGAGAAGTGGACATGCCGAAACAGATCGGAACGTAAGAGAACTCAGGTGGGCATCTGACGACGAACTGTAGCAGGTTCGCCGTCAGGGTTTTAGCCGTGAATGATTCGCAGCTGTCAGATGAACAGAAACCCGAGAAATCGCACTTGCCCGACCAACTCCAGGCGTCCCCCCAATGGTACTACTTCACGTGAGCATTCGCCGGACTCGCGGATATGAGTGACACGCTGTCTTAACGAAAAGTCTCCTCGCAATTGGACGCCCATTCACGACAGACTCACGTCTGCCGCTCGCTGACTCGTAGTGCCCCCCCTCTCCCCCTCGCCCCTTCTCCCCCTCTCAATTCCCCTACGATTCGACTCCGCCCCACCACTCCTCTACACTCTCTGCATCATGAAGATCGGACTGTTCATTCCCTGTTACATCGACCAGTTCTTCCCCGATGTCGGCATGGCGTCTGTGGAACTCCTGGAGCAGTGCGGCTGCACCGTGGAGTACCCCGACGGCCAGAGCTGTTGTGGTCAGCCCATGGCCAACACCGGCTGCTGGGAAGACGCCCGCCCACTGGCGGAGTCATTCCTGAAGATCTACGCCCCCTATGACTACGTGGTGTGCCCCAGTGGCAGCTGCACGGCGATGGTGACACACCATTATGATCATTTCCTGGAGGGGCATCCGGGGTTCGCAGAGTTGAAGGCGAAGACCTTTGAACTGTGCCAGTTCCTCACCGATGTGGTGAAGCTCGACAAGCTGAAAGTGAAGTTCCCTCACCGCGTCGGCCTGCACAACAGCTGTCACGGTTTGCGGGAACTGGGACTGGGACGCCCGTCGGAGCGGATGGTGCCCGACTTCAACAAGGCCCGCCAGCTGTTGCAGCTCGTGGAGGGAATCCAGTTGGTCGAGTTGCAGAGAGTTGATGAGTGCTGTGGGTTCGGCGGAACTTTCGCGATCGCCGAGGAAGCGGTGTCGTGCATGATGGGTAATGACCGCATCCACGACCACGAGCAGGCCGGAGCGGAAGTCATCGCAGCTGGCGACATGTCATGCCTGATGCACATGCAGGGTCTGATCAGCCGCCAGAAAAAGCCAATCCGCACGATGCACATCGCCCAGATTCTTGCCGGACGACCGCTGCCGAAATAGTCGTTTGAGGCACGCACGTTCCCACCGCTCAGTAGCTATCACGCTCCTCTGTGATGAGCACTCCCCAGTTAAATCTCGAGCGTCCCTCCCTCTCCTGCGACAACATCTTTCGTCAAGAACGTTTGATGGGGAGAAACGGACGAATCTCGTCCCGCCTGCATTCAACCGTGTCCGGCTGCCTCTGATTGAGCATGAACCATGGATGAGTTCCTGATTGCATTACTGGCAGCTGCGGGCGCGACACTCACAGGCCGGTCATTGCTGTTTCTGTTCGACCGCGTCTTCGGCACGCGTAAGACCCGCCGCCCCTTGGCAGAAATCTGGGGCACGTCGATCCTGCTGGGAATCTCGTTTACTCCTTCCTCGGGGTTTGTCTGGTCTGACATGGGGCAGGAGCTTGGGCCTCACTTCTCGTGGAGGCAAGCCATTATTGGAGGACTTCTGGGAATCTTGGCGGAATACCGATCCCGAAGACTGGTTGCTAACACCCCTCCGCTGCCCGTTGCAGCTTTGTCTTCCGTCCAGGTTCAAATCATCTGGATCTGCCGCGTGATCGTGTGTGCCTCGGTGCTGGGTGCGACTGTCCTCACCTTGCGAAATACTGAACCCGCTGATGGCGAGCGGCTGGCCATCGAGGACAAGGCCCGAGTGATGTTCGAGACCCGCACGGTCTTTGCCCCGGAGCTGGTTCACCCCGAAATCGTAGAATCTACATCGCGTGATCCGTTGTTGCTGCCGCTGTTTGAGCGGCACGTTTATGCGCTACTGGGGCGGATCAGCCAGCCTTGGGCGAGAATCTGGTCACCGCTCGCATACGCGGGGCTGTTGCTCAGCTTCATCGGAATTGTCGGTCGACGTGTCCATCCCGCGTGGGCGTGGGGTAGCGCTGTCGGGATGATGCTGCTCTTGCTACTCGACAACGGACTCTTGTTACCTGACCGAGGAAATGAGGGGGTCTCTGCCGCCCTGCCCACGCTCCCGGCAGTTTGCTTTCATGGGGTCGCGATTCTCTATCTCTGGGATGCGTGGCTGAATGCTCCTGGTGGGGAGCGAGTTCGCGGGATTTTGCTGGCGGCGGGGATGGCGTCCAGCATCTGTTTTATCAGAAATGATGGATTCTCTCTGTTACTCATCGACTGCCTGTGTTGGGGCGTGGCAGTCTTTCTGTGGGGCTCTGAAAACGCGAACGAACACTCCACGCAAACAACTCGGCTCTCCAAGGGACGCAACCTGCTGGCGATCGTCTTCTTCCTCCTGTTCGCGGTATTCCTGCTCAACCCGTGGTTGCGTTATCGAATGGCGTTACCGTCTCAGCTGGTGATCGCTGACCTCGCCATCCAAGAGAAACTTGTCAGCCCGGGCCCATCGCCCGTGCCATCAATCCTGCTT
>CANJZR010000400.1 GCA_947479075.1 Planctomycetaceae bacterium | reverse complement strand
TTTCTGTGGCAGGGATTCCGCCTGCAGAGAGAGGAGTCTGCGATTGAGGGCGTTCCCCGGCTGTGCCAGTCCCCAGTCAACCTCCACTCGCTCCGGCGGTACACATAAGTCGGTCAGCCGGAGTCGCTGATTCGACTCAATTCGCACGAGTCCGATTCTCGGATGCCAGACGAAGTACGAGTCATCCGCCGGCAACATCTCCTTCCATTCGATATCAGCGATGGGAGGGACGATCTCCGCCTCGACGGGAATGAAGAGACGTTGGGAGAGGCAGGCATAACGAGGATAACGCCGATCGATTCGATTGATGTCTCCTTCTGGGAGGGGAATCAGAACACCGCATTCGTCCGATTCGCCCGCCGGGCCCATCAGTGGGAGCAGGTAAAGAGTGGTCAGGTCAGCCCCACCGACCCGAAGCCCTTTCAACCACACAGCTGCGTCAGTCCCCGGCAACAACACCGCAGCTGCAGGCTGGGGATTGCCCGTCACATGCCGAAGTTGAACGTCGATTTCTCTCACATCAACCTCGCAAGGAACTTTTGGACGATGGGGGTGATCTCATGGGGAGCAGTTTTTCGGACTCCGGCGGCGTGCTCATTGATGAAGTAATCGCTGCCCCAGACCTCACCCGTTGAGCACCAGCCGGAGATGTTCTTCTCGCTCAACACGAGAGTCATTTCCGGGATACTGTGGTCGATGCTCTGCAGGTGCAGCATTCCTCGGGAATCCAGAATTGCGCGGCTGCCATCGCTCCAGACAACTTGCTTCAACGTGTATCGGGCTCCCCTTGGGGAGGGGATCTCTGCAAAGGGCTGCGAGTTGAGATAGTCATCGGCAGTCGATTTGAGTGTCATCTCTGCATTTCGGCTGGTCGGCAAGTCAATCATCAATCGATGGCCACTCTTGGTCATAACGGCCAGGTTTCGACCGTACCCCAACCACAGGAGATGTTTGATCACAGTCCGCTCAGTGCGATATGCCACGCTTGGAGAGATCCACAGGGGAGGCACGGGATTGAAGAGAGACTTTGTGCCTGGACTACGGAGATCAATCTGGTAATGGCTAGGCTTGTTGGCCGTGGTCGTCTGCTTCGAGACTACGAAACGCTGGCCATCCGGAGAGACGGAGCTGATCACGCTCTTCGTAAAGTCCGTGTAATCTGCGATTCGCCTTCTCTCTCGCGTCAGAACATTCAACAACTCACCCGTCGAGAGAACTGCGATCGGGTCATCTGCTGCCCCCACGATCCCGAGGCATTGCGATACCGCATTGTTGGTGTCATCAGCAGTGAAGAGCCTGTCGAAGCAAACTCGTCCATCCGAGAAACCTGCCAACGCAACGTGAGCTACATCGGAGAAACATCGACCATGCACCCATTTCATTCGCGATGGCAACGATACTGTCGACAAGCGATCACCGGTTTCCGGATCGACGGCAATGACTGACTTCTTCTGAATCAGCAGCAACACTGAGCCCGCAGCTTCCACTGCATAGATATGCGGGGCTCCTTCTTCAGGAGTTTCCAGATTCACAGTCACAGCTCGCGATGCACTAACTCCCGAAGGATCAATCGCGAGGTGAACCAGGTTGACACGTCCACCCTGCTGAGAAAACACCAGGGTCAATGTCCACTCGTCCAATACCTTTCCAGACCAGCGCAGCTGGCCGACGGGCATCTTGTCAGAGAGTTGCCTGCCCCCACGATTCGGTTGATCCCAAAGCAGAAGTCGCCCATCGCGGGTGACCTGCAACAAGCTGGCTCTGTCCCAGCTCTCTCCCGACAGACAAGCCAGCGAATTCGTATCACGCAGTGGATAGGGCAATCGCAGTGGTAGCTCTTTCATGCGGAAGATTGCCGGGAGACGCGAATCCTGTGACGTATCGATCAGGGATTTCTCGGGGGCCTTCTTGGTACTCGTCAACTCATCGATATCAATCCACAACTCTTTGAGAACATGGTCGCCAATCGCTGAAACACGGATCAGGCGTACTCGCCCCGCTCGATTGACGGTGACAACCAAGACGGGAATTACCGCATTCGCATTCAACTGTTGACGAAACTCCGGGTCTTCAAGCACATCCTCGCCTGTGATCAGGATCCGATCGACCGCCTCCTCAACTGCCCCCGAGCCACGACTGGTCGTTCGGTGATTTGATCGAAGACTCCGTTCGTATTCACTCTTCCACGACTGCAGGACATGACCTGGATGTGCGTGGCACTCCAGAACTGATAGATGCTCCACCAATCCGGCGCGAGTCGTGAAATCAGCAGGCGTCACGCTCGATCGTGCCGCTCGAAACACACGAGCTGCCTGTCCTGCTCCAACCTGGGCAGCGAGGCAGACCCCTACTGCGGTCGCACACAGCCGAGGGAGCCCCCACATCCGGATCCCGGTGTCGATCAGCAATACTCGCTCGTGAACGGGCTGGGTGGGAGGGGTCTCGTGGCGAAGATAGAGGGCCTCATTCAAAGCGACTCGTGTTGTTAAGGTGTCGTCATCGTTGGCGAGTTCACTCAACAGCAACTGGTGAAACGAACCACGGTTGCTGATGTCCGATACACCTCCTTGCGGTAACTCATCGGGCGTAGAAAGACTTCGCGGAATCGTCAGCACCGCGAAAAGCTTTCGGACCACCTGCATTAATCCGAAGAACTCACTCTCATTCCGCAACTCTTCAATCAGCTGCTGAACTGTTCGCTCTTCGGCAAGCTTCTTGTCCTCAACCAATTGCTGTAACTGCCCAGCCAGTCGATCCAGAACGGGAAGTTGATTCAGTCCAGTAGTTGTTCGAGTGAGAACTTCTTCTACGGTGAGCCTCATCAGTCCTTGCGACAGCGAGGTGTAACCATGCGTACGAACCCCAATCGGGATTCTTCGTGGTTCCGGTAATGACCAGGTGCGCAACCAG
The DNA here is from genome assembly GCA_947479075.1 of Planctomycetaceae bacterium. Lineage (GTDB taxonomy): Bacteria > Planctomycetota > Planctomycetia > Planctomycetales > Planctomycetaceae > TH-plancto1. Next base: position 1,383 of record CANJZR010000400.1, on the reverse strand, counting down.
CGCGGCTGCGATAGGATCGAGAGCACATTTGCCGCAACGTTTTCCCGTCGATCGAATTGTTCGAGAACGATTTCGAGAATAGTGGCCACGGTACTCGGATTCGTACGCATCTGTGCTGGCATGCCATGGATGCGGTTCAGCGTTTCAAAAACAGTCTCCCACCACTGCTTTAAAATAGGCCCGGTCGAGCGACCGCCTTCGGGGGCATCGTTTAGTAGTGATTGTCTCTCTTCTGGCCAGGTCTCTCGACAGGCTGCCAATACGAGCAGAAATAACTCAAATGGCGGCAACGGTCGTTCATCGAAAGCACTCAAGACTTGGAAAAGCTGCTCCCGAAACGCCAGTGTTCCTCCTCGACAGAAAGCAACGACCTCGCCATCGTCATCCCATCTCCAGAAGGACTCCTCATCGGGGGTCAAATACCGCAAGGCATTGAGATCAACACTCATGATGCATGACTGCCCTGGCTGTCACTCGAACAGCGGAACGGCTGGAATGGACGAATTCGTCTTTGGGAATCGATTCCATGGTGCCCTGCTCGCTCAAAATGAGAAACTCTCCTTCACTCCGTTTCAGGATTCGAGTGAGTGCTTCGCCAGTAATCCTCGGCGAAGGAACCCACCCCACCGGAATCACCACACCATTTGATTCCCAGTACTGCCTCCCCGCCAGATCTGGCAACGGCCGCCCACGAACCAACACTCGCCCCGTCTCGGAGACAGCAAACGCCCATCGATCAAGACGAACTTTATGAGCGAATAACGCGTAACGCTCCCACTGTTCCAGCGTCGTTTCCAGCAACTCGGACGGCTGGCAGCTGTCGCTTCGAACCAGAGACAATGGAGTAGGTGATACTTGAGCCGATGTGAATTTCGCGATTGGTAGCCGAGGTCGGATCGCAGCCTGCAATGGCGTGAACGACAACACAGGAAGCGGCCTCGACACCAGCAAATGTCCCCACAGACGCAGTCCGGAAGACTCCCGGTGATAGAGTTTCACATGTGGGATCGACTGCAGGAACTTGCGGGCCTCCTCAATCGATGGAGTCCCCTGAAGCCAGTAACTGGCCTCGTCCTCGCTCAGCTCTAAGCCAGGATGTAAACGCAGTTGCCCCAAGGCGAATGCGTATTGACGATCAACCTCAGCGACCCAGGTTCCTTCCATCAGTCACTCCCTAAAAGTGACCACAACTCCTCGATTCGTTTTTTCAGTTCTTCCCGCGGAGTCGTATCGGTCACCCATTCGGATCGCCCCGACAACAGACTCAACCGATCCCTCAAGTAGCGGCGATCCGCATCACTCACTCGCGTCTCGCCCTCGAGACGCTCTTTGATACGCACGAGGTCACTCGCCAGAGCTTCGGCATCGGGCTTATCCTCTCCG
>CANJZR010000399.1 GCA_947479075.1 Planctomycetaceae bacterium | reverse complement strand
GGCGGACCAGCCCGCCGAATACCACGTCTCCATCGGTGGTCGCAGCTCGGTCTCGCTGCAGATTACGAATCGTCAGACCAGCACACGCAGCGATTCGCTGACCCTGGCAAACACCGCTTTCGCAGTGGCGGTCGCTCCGGGTGAAGTCGCCTGGAGTGCGAAGACGGCCCTGCAAGTCGTCGGTCGTCCCGTCGATCGCATTGTCTGTACCGTGCCACAATCACTGGAGATCACCGGCGTCGAATCGACCGGACTCGAATCGTGGCAACTGAGTGAAACGCCGAATGACCCGGCCCGCACCACGATTACTCTGGCCTATCGCCAGCCACTCGATGGCAGTCGAGAGATCAATTTCCGAGGCGTCCTGAAGGCCGCCGCCGATGCCGCCTGGGAAGTCCCGACGCTCGTCTTCAACGAAATGACATCGCAAGTCGGCGTCGCCGAGGTCCGCTACCCGGCGGGTGTCCGTCTCCGGGTCGGCGAACTCGATGGCGTCCGCTCCGTGGTCAGCCAGGCTGTCACCACACCCAGCGGCGAGTCGTTGCTGCACTTCCAGATTTGGAAGCCCCGCTTCAAGCTCCCCTTCGTCACCGAGCCCAAGAACCGCGAAGTCCGCGCAGCGATGACGCAGCTGCTCGACATCAATTCGACGGGCCTCGATTTCACGGCGGTGATCAATCTCCAGACTCGGCTGGCCCCGCTGTTCGATGCCCAGATCAACATTCCCGCAGCCTGGCAGATCCGCAGCGTTTTCGTCGGCGATCAGTCCGTCACCTGGCAGGTCATCCCGCAGGAAGCATCACTGAATCAGGTCCGCATCACCTTCCCCCAGCCGATCCCGGCCGACGAGATGGTGTCGCTGACGCTCAACGCCGCACTTGAACCCGACAAGTGGCCCGTCGCTGAAGAGCCGACCCAGATCGCCCTGCCCCGCATCCAGCTGCCGCAGGTGGGCGTCATCGAAGGATTGTTCGGGATCTCCGCCGAGCCCGCACTCGACATCGTCCCGGCCGAGGTTGTGGGTCTGGATGCTCCCACCCCGGCGGAGTTGGAACAGCTGCGGCAGAAGATCGCCTCGCTGGGGCGGAACGTGCGTCTCGGTTTCAGCCTGCAGGACTCCGAATACAAAGGCCAGCTGAATGTCTCACGCAAGCCCGCCCGATTGTCGAGCCACCAGTCGACCTATTTCCGGATCGAACCCGATGCACTGAACACGCACATCGAGACGCAACTGCAGGTCGAAGGCGGCGGCGTACGACAGCTGTTGATTGACTTGCCCGAGTCCACGGGAACCGATTTGCGGTTCAACCTGACCTCCAACGTCACGCAGCCGCAGGAACAGCGGGCCGTCCAGATGACTCCGGGCGACGAAGCACGGATGATCCCGCCCAAGATCGTTGAGCAGACCGCAGCGGCCCCCCGGAATGGGCTTCGCCGCTGGACGTTGCGACTCGATCGATATGCCAATGACGCGTACTTGCTGTCTGTCGACATTCGCCAGCCACGCTCGGCCAGCGGACCGTTCAGCTGCCCCGCGTTGTCGGTGGTGGGAGCAGAGCGTGAAACGGGATTCGTCGCCATCGAAGCGTCGCAGGAACAGTTCCTCTCCCCCGTCGCCACCGATGTCTCGGGCCAGCCGCTGCAGAAGGTCGATCCGATCGACTTCCCGTCCGCGAAATACGCCCCGAAAGAAACCATCGTAGCGGGCTTTCGATACACACGCCCCGGCTGGACGCTGGCTGTCGGTGAACAACGCTTCGACCGGGCCAAGGTCCCGACGGCCATCGGACACTCCGCGGATTACAAAACTGTCTATGGTCGAAATGGCGAGCTGCAGCATCAGGCCGACCTCGAATTCACAGCTGTCGGCGTGCAGAACCTGAAGGTGCGTTTGCCCACCGAGGTCGTCCTCTGGGCAGTCCAACTTGATGGAGCGCCGCAAGAGATCCGCCAACAGGGTGACGGACTGCTGGTGGCCGTCCCCCAGGATGGCCAGGTCGACAAGAAGCATGCACTGACCCTGTTCTACCGGTCGAGTGTGCCCGCAACCTTCGATGCGGACTTCCGGCAAGCGCCCCCCTCATTCACCGTCCTCGATGGCCGGGGCGAGGAACAGCCCCTCAATCTGTTAAAGCAGTCGTGGAATCTGTTTCACCCCAATCACCTGCTGCTCGTCGAAAGCCCTGGAGCGTTCCAGCCGACACTCCAGCTCGACAGAGACGGCGCACTCGGACAGTGGAGTTCAATGCTGCGGGCTCCGAGTCCGAAGCAGATCCGCGATTCCGTGGTACTGATCAGCGTTGTATTCCTGCTGATCTGGGGACTCCGAAAGTCGGTCGAGAAATTCGGTTGGCTCAAGTCGATTTTCGGCTTTGCGTTGGTCGGGACACCGCTGCTGGTATTCCTGAGCATCTCATCTAGATACGAAGGATACGACACCGTAGCGGACTTTCGCGGCGGGGTGGACGACGTGTTTGTGGTGCGGACACCTCTGCCGCAACTCAGCGACATAAGCTTGACGCGTCCCGCTGCGACACCCGCTTCTGCGCCAGCGGAAGCTCTGAAGTCTGAGGGATTAACTCCGGCACGGGTTGGTATCGATAGCTTCGGCATCGAGCGACCGACTGCCGCCAGTGCACTGGGGGTCGAATCCAATAGCGAGACCCAACCAGAGAATGCCGGTGATGCCCCGGTATTTGTTCATCCCGAATCGATGGTGTCGAAGAACGCCCCGGGTATTCAACAGACTGTACCGTTTGGTGCGATAGACCCCGTGAACAGGAACCTCTCACTTGGACGCAAGTCGAAAACAGACGATGCAAAACAGGTTCAGTCCAAGTTACAAGATGATTTCGCCCCCACTCCGTCTTCCGGTGACGGAGCCATGGGCGGAGCAGGTGGCGGGGACGAAAGCGACCAGTCCAAAGATCAAAAATCTTCACCACCTGAGTCGGCCCCGCAGCCTCAGCTCGGCGGGCTTCTCTCACTGGCTTTGACGCTGGTTGCTCCTGATGATTCCGTTCAGCGGGAATTCACATTCCTCGGCGACGGCAGCGCTGCGACCGATCTGCACCTGACCTTCGTTCGTCGTGACAAGTCACGCGACTGGACCTGCTTTGTGATGACCGCGGTGTTCGTGCTGGGCTGGTTCTGTCGCCGTCTTCCGTGGACCTGGCGATCAGCCATGGTGGCGCTGCTGGTGCTTGGCTCAATCGCGCTGGCTCCGCTGCTCCCCGGTCGCTGCCAGCCGCTCGTCGATGGCCTCTTCTTCGGGGGCTGGTTGCTGCTGATCCAGATTGTGATCTGTGGATTGCTGAAGCTCTGCCCCGCCCGCTGCTGCTCGCCGGACTCCGGCTGTAAGTCTCCCCCCGTCACTGCAGCTGCCCTGTTGTGCGCGCTGAGCCTGCTGTCGTCTGTCGCCTCGGCAGAAGACAAACCAGCCCCTGCAGCGGCACCAAAACCAGCAGCCATTTTGCCCACGCCTGTCCCACCTCCGACGACTCCGCATGTGGTGCTGCCGTACTCCGGGGATGATCCATCGACTGCCGATCGGGTGTACATTCCGCAGGATCTGTACCTCAAGCTGTGGAAGCAGGCTCACCCCGAGGAGACCCGCACGCCCGCACCGGTGGATGGTCTGGTCGTCGAGGCCCTCTACGCCGCCAGTTTTGAACAGGCGGGCGACAACGCCGTCATTCATGTGAAGGCCCGTCTGGTTGTCATGAGCCAGCGTGATGAGCAGATCACCCTGCTCCTGCCAATTCGCGAGGTCGCCCTCAAAAAGGCGGTCATCGATGGCCAGTCGGCCTCACTGCAGGCAGACGGTGGTGGCTACTCGGTCGTGCTGTCGAAAAAGGGGCCCCAGGTCCTCGATGTTGAGTTCGACCTGCCCGCCATCACGGAAGGTCCCGCCGGACGTTTCACGTTGAAAGTCCTCCCGACCGCAGCTGCCAAGCTCTCGGTCCAACTCCCGAAGATCATGGGCGACCGTGATCTGCGGGTGAACGGAGCGACCGGGGCCTACCGAATTCGCGAAAGCGAAGCTGGCCCGGTTCTCGACACCGCTGTTGATCGTGGCGGCGACGTGACCGTGTCGTGGCAACCGCGCGCCACGCGTGGAGCAGGCACGACCATCGTTCACGTCGAGACCGGCGAGGCGATCGCCGTGGATGACTCGGGGCTGCAGGTGAACCACCACTTCGCCTACCGCGTGCGGCAGGGAGCCCTGACCGAAGTCTCTTTCCTGACCACTCCTTCGCTGACCATCCGCGAAATCTCCGGCCCCGATGTCGGC
>CANJZR010000398.1 GCA_947479075.1 Planctomycetaceae bacterium | reverse complement strand
TTCAGAGCAGTGTCGTGCGACGGGAATGCCTCACCCCAGCTGGAGATTCCGTTCGATAGAGTGTCGAACGCGTTGGTCCCCCGCAGTGTGAAGAACGTCTGGTTCACCGCCTCGATGACCGGGGGCGAAGAGCGGCGACTGGTGTCGAGCGGTCGACTCGCCAGCTGGGGGAATTCCTGCTGGATGGTGTCAAAGATCGCTGCTTCACCGCCGCGCCACCCATAGATCGCCTGCTTGCGATCCCCCACGCAAAAGAAGGACTTATTGGGTTCCGAGGTCGTGACTTCGGCGAAGGGGCGGAGGATCTGCCACTGGATCAGCGAGGTATCCTGGAACTCATCCAGCAGCAGATGGTCCAGATCAGCGTCGAGTCGGAAGTTGACTTCGTGGACGGAGCGATCGGCAATGCGTTCGGCCAGTCGTCGTGAAACATCTCCGAAGTCGAGCAACCGCTCCTCGTTCTTGAGGCGGGACAGCTCGCGGTAGACTCGATCGAGCGTCTCCCAGGTACCACGAGTCTGACTGGCCCAGATCTTGTAAAACAGTGCCTTGGCGTGCTCGACCAGCGGCATGTAAGCGGCAACCACATCGGTGGGCAACGGTTTGTTGTAGTAGGTCGCGTCGCCGCGTACGAGACGCAGCGGCAACCCGTTGGCGATGAAACCTTCCCAGTCGCCGGTGCGGGCCTGTTCCTGGTTTTTCGTGATGGCGTTCATCACCCGCTTGTCATTGCTCCGCGTACTCTCAAATGCCGCGATGGCCCCGGAAAGCTCCAGCTCATTCAGAACGGGTAAGTCGGGAATTCGATTCCAGTCAGCCTCTGTCGTCAGCAGGTAGGGGGCCGAGAACGTCTGCACCGTTTCACGCACGAGGTCATGCACGCGGCGAGAGTTTTCGCCTTTGCTGAGCAGATGCATTAACCGGCGGGCATCCTGACGACCCGCTTGCCGGAGTACTGATTCGATCGCCTCATCGATGAGTCGGGCCGATTCGACCTCCTCAATCAGCCGCCAGCCTGGGGGAAAACCGAGTTCGAACGTGTGACTCGACGCCAGCTTGGAGAAGAGGGCATCCAGCGTGCTGATCTGCACTCGATGCAGCTGTCGTGTCAGCTGTTGGAGCAGCGTGAGGCACTCGTCGCGTGTGACCTCCGGGTGACCGACGAACTGCCGAAGTCGCGAGAGTTCTTTCGCTTCGACAATCGCCGACGCCAAGCGTACCAGGATGCGATCCAGGATCTCGCCCGCAGCCTTGCGGGTGAACGTTGAAGCCAGGATTCTCTCAGGGCTCCCGGATCGCAACAGAGTCAGGTAACGATTCGTCAGCTGGAAGGTCTTGCCGGTCCCGGCCGAAGCGAGGATCACAACGTACGGGTCTGTGAGGGTGACGTGGCTGGCTGGCCCGTCTTCGCTGGCCTTACGGGAAGGTGCTTGAGCGGATCGCTTGGATGGACCTCGAGGTGCCGTGAGCCCGGTGTCTTCAAACAGGAGTTCATCATCGGGAGTCATACGATCACCTCCCGATCAAGCACACCATCCTGACAGATCGGGCCGAACTCGGGCTGTGATGGCGTCGGTCGGTCGAGTTCGACCCAGAAGCGACGATCGAGGATGTGAGTCGCTGTCTGGCGAACGACGGATTCTGCTTCATGCAGATCGTCAGTTGACCACTCCGCGAGCAGACATTCCATGCGATCGTTGTCTCGGGGAATCGAGATATAACCCAGCTGAACGTCGCCCGTGACGCCATGCGGTTCGGCCAGAATGCGATAGAGCGGAAGCTGCAGGTCAACCCATTGACCTTTGGAAAAATGTACCTCTCGCGGGGACTTGCGCTGCTCCCCAGTCTTGTAATCGAGGATGGCCCATGTGTGATCTTCACGATGGCGGTCGATGCGGTCGATCTGGCCGTGGATCTGCACGGTTCGCCCGTCACTGAGCGTCAGCGTAGTCTCAACGGCCTTCTCGGTGAAGATGATCTCCCAGCCTGCGAGGGCTCGCCGGGCTTGCCACTGAGCGAAGGCCTTGAGTCGGTCGCGGGCCTGCTCAATCTGGATCTGCACGGGGAAGAGTGGGTCACCGCCATATTGCAGGTCGGCACAGACTTCCAGCTGTTGATCGAGGAAGCGGGCAATCCCGGCTTCGTCCTTTGAGTTCTTCCACTCGCTGCGACCAAAGCCCTTGAGCACGGCATGCAGCAGGTTGCCGAAGTCGCGGGCATCGAGTTCCTCGACATCGTCGTCGAGCGTCCTCAGCTTGAGCACATGTCGCAGGTAGAACCGATAGGGGGAGGCGAGATACGCTGAGAAGCCCGTAACGGGGATCATGCCCTCGAAGGCCCGCTCGGGATCGGGCCGAGGCACGACCAGTCGAGTCGGGCGCGGCGGCTCGTCATCGTTGGCCGATTCCAGCGTGGACATCCAAGAGGGGATCTCGTCGTCCACGTTCGCTGAGTCAGACGGTCTGAAGTCATCCTCAGTCGGCGACTCGTCGACCGTCTCGCTGAAGAATTTCAAAACCCGCTGTGCGACCGTTTCTGGATCGGTGGCAAACCACAGGCGGCTCGGACGCAGAGCGTCGCCACGTGAATCGACTCGGCCCGCAATCAACGTTACTCGACGCCGGGAGTGGAGGATGGCCGACAGTGCGTAAACGTCTCGGGCCAGGCGCCGCGCGTTGTCGGTCATCTTCAATTCGGATCGCAGCGAGTTCGGCAGGAACAAATCCGAGTTCAGCGACGACGGAACACTCCCCTCATTGAATCCAGCCACAATCAGATCCTGAGCATCGTCCAGCGGGAGCTCCAGCCAGCCGAGCAGTTCGATCGCTTCCGCATTGGGCGGCGGCGGGATCATCTGCTGCTCAACCTGCTCCAGAGCCAGACGCAATGCCTGGGCTGCGTTCACCGCGGGGGCCAGAGACTCGGGGAGTTTGTTGAGTGAATCGATCGCTCGATAAAACTTCTCGAACGCCGCCAGCGCAGCTGCATCGGCCGGGGCGTCGGGGTCAAACTCTCGATGGGCGTAAAGGTTGATCAACCACGTCACCAGTGGCTCGGCCCATTCACCCGCCACCCGGGCTGGACCAAGCAGAGGCGTGAGCGAAGCCTCGACCAGTTCGTGAACTTTCCGCACAGGAGCTGATCGTTCCTCGAGCCCTAACCAGTGCCCCAGAGAAGTCGGGAGATGCTCGCTGATGTACTTGTCGAGAGCGATGAGCCACTGGGGATCGGCCCCCAGATGAATTAGCCAGGCGGAGACATCGGGATGCCGGACCAGTGCGGCGAACTGGTGAGCCTGCTGGGATTCCAGATAGGCGACGAGGTTGTCCAGCAGAAACGCGGCGGGGGTCTGGCCAAATGCCTGACCGGCATACCAGCGGGTCCCAACGCCATTCTGCGAAAGAACTCTCTGCGAGGTCGGTACGAGGGCATCATCGGCCAAGCCGATCGTGATCTCATCGACGCGGCGGGAGCCCCTCAACAGACTCAGCTGGTGAACGATGGACTGGGCCTGGTCGACGGGTTTGTCGGCGAGGATCATCTGCTCGGGCTGAAGTTCGATGGGGAAGTCGACCCATTTTCGCGGTTCCAGACAGCCATGCTTGTCGAAGCTGCGTTGCAAGCTGCGAGGAGCATGCACGTAAACGATGACTTGCTCGGCCACCTGATCGAGCATTGTACGGAGGGTCTGGTTCATATCGACCGTCCCGACCAGGACGATCTGCCGGGAGGTCCGGCACTCCTGCTGTTCGATGGCGACGAGACGGGCCGTCTGCTGATCCCAGAGATTGAGCCCATCCAGAATGCGCAGATACTCCTCCTGAATCTCGCTGAGTGCCTTCCAGCGTTCGACTTCGGTGAAAGTCGGCTGGGAAGTCATGCGGTTCACGACATCCGAAAACCGGAGTCGATCGGCGGCCAGTTCGCGGTGCAGACTGGCGAGCATCTCGCCGATGTGGAGCCAGGCGTCAACGCTCTGTTCCTCAGGCGGGTGGGGGATCACTCGACTGACAACGTCGATGGGCAGGTTGCGTAACGCCTGCTTCCACGCCAGCCGCTGAGTCAGCTCATCGGCGAATGGTTTCTGCGGCTGGTACAACTGCTCGGGCAGATCACCGACGGTGATGACATCGGGTGGGATGTTGCGATTCTGTGTCCGCCCCGCGAGCAGCTCCATAAAGCGTCGCCCCGCACGATGACCGGGAAACACCACTGTCGTGTGTGACAGATCGCAGAAGCCCATCATCTGCGACTTCGAGACAAGGTCGGAGACGACAGCCTGGAGGGCTGGCTGCTGCCAGTC
>CANJZR010000397.1 GCA_947479075.1 Planctomycetaceae bacterium | reverse complement strand
GGCTGTCGAATACGATTCCCGGCGTGCGCATGGTCTCCCCTCGAAACAGCCTTGATGTCATCAAGGAGTTGCATGAAGAGATGCAATCGCGTGATGCGACCCGGGACACCGCTCGCCCACCGATCTTCGTCTTTGTCAGCCAGATCAGCCGCTTCCGTGACCTGCGCAAGCCCGAGGATGACTTCAACTTCGGCGGCAGCAGCGATGCTCCGCCGTCGACTGGCAAGCTCTTCTCCGATCTGCTCACAAACGGGCCCGAGAACGGCATCCACACGCTCATCTGGTGCGACTCGTTCAACACTCTCGAACGCTGGATCAGTCGCCAGGCCCTGCGCGAACTGGAACGCCGCGTCCTGTTCCAGATGAATGCGACCGACTCCAGCAATCTGATCGATTCACCCATCGCCAGCCGACTCGGCACGCACCGTGCACTGCTCCATTTCCAGGAGAGCGGGGCACTCGAGAAGTTCCGCCCCTACGGCGTTCCGACCCCCGCCTGGATCGATTGGGCCGCCAGCCACCTGCAAAAACGCGTCCCCCTCGACGAAGCCACCGACCTCGACGGGTTTATGGTGACGTGAGTAAAGCTCCGCTCACGAAACGACGACGGGAGGGCGAAGCTCCTGCTGAGCCGTAACCATCGTCCAATTTGTGAATGACAGCCACGATCCACTCGGGTATGCTGAAACGGAACACTATCCCGGAGGAGAAGTATGTCGAACACGATTCAGGCATTGGGCATCGACCACTTGAGCCGTGATCAGCGAATCGAGCTGGTTCTCGATATCTGGGAGAGCATCGCAGCTGAATCCTCTGTGGCTTCATTACTCAGTGCTCCCCAGCACGCCGAACTTCGGAAACGCGTCGCCGAAGATGACGCCAATCCCGATGACGTGGTTCCCTGGGAACAGGTCAAAGTGGAGACCCTTGCTCGGCTGAAGCCATGAGCCTGAGTTTGGTATTCCGTCGTGCCGCGGAGTCAGAGTTCCGATACGCAGCTGAGTGGTATGAAGCGCAACGTCCCGAATTGGGAGTCGAGTTTGTCTCGGAAGTGCAAAACACGCTGAAGGCCATTACAGCGAATCCGCTCCAACACCCGATTATCGATGGTGATATCAGAGGTGCCCTGCTGAACCGGTTTCCGTACTGTATTTTCTTTCGTATCAAGCCGGCTCGAGTGACCATCATCGCGGTATTCCATACCTCAAGAGATCCAGCCAGTTGGCAGATGAGGAAGTGATCAGTCAGCCACACCGACATATTGATATTACAACGCCCGGCGCAGCTTCCGCCCCTTCGTAAAACTCGACAGCACCAGCTGGCTCATGTCTTCCGCGTTGCAGGTCGCACTCACGCCGCGGGTGACGATGGCCAGCTGTTCCACGAAGTTCACGAGGCCGTGGTAGAAGTAATCTTCGATCAGGGCAAAACTCGACACGCGGATTCCGGCATCGGCACAGCGTTTCGCCTCGGCCAAGGTAATGGCCGCCGTCTTCTCGGCGGGTGGGTACATGAGGACGAGTTGTCGGCCTTCCAGGTGTGCGGTCGGCTCGCCGTCGGTGATCAGTAGGATCTGGCGGTTCTGGGCCGATTGTTTACCCAGCAGGCGGCGGGCGAACTGCAATCCGGCGTGAATGTTCGTGAAGTGCTCGGGGACGAACGCCGGGGGATTGTCGAGGTCGATCCGCATCCGCACGCGCGGATCAAAGATGCTCACGGGCTTGGGAGCCGAGTACAGCAGCTGGCGTTCAGTCAGTGGGGAGGCGTAAGAGTAGAACCCGACGACCTGGAGAAAGTCCCCCTGATAGCGGGTGCGGACGAGAGCCTGCATCGCCATCGCCACGCCCTTGGCTGCCCCGTACTTCCCGCCGCGGGTCATGCTGCCCGACATGTCGAGCAGGACCACCGTGGCACAGTTCGACTGATAATCCATCTCCTGCACAACGAGATCGTCCTCGGTCATGCGGATCGGAGTTTGCGCCCCCTGACGCTGGAGTGCATTCCGCAGCGTCTCATGCATATTCAGATTCGAGACCGGGTCGCCGAATCGGTAAGGGCGAGTATCCTCCAGGTTCACCTGCCCCGGCCCACGCTCGTCGGTGTCGTGCTTCCCGACCTGGTCGCGACGAGATTGCTGCAGCAGGTGCTCCAGAGCCTTGTTCTCGACGCGTTTCAACCCCTTGGGCGTGATCGAGTATTTCCCTTCGCGATCCCGTTCAACGAGTCCGCGCTTGACCAGCATGTCGACCAGATCGGGATGCTCCTCTTCCCACCGTTCGAGGTTGGGGAGAATCTCTTCCCCGTAATGCATCAGATACTTGGACAGCTCATCAAACAGTTCGTCCGCCGACTGCGGTTGAAACTGCGACTGCCCATCCCAGCGGGAGAACTCGTAAGTCGCCATGCGTTCATCCTCGTGGAATAGAAAAGCGTCCGAACAATCGATGATGACCGCGTCACATCATTCCTGCGGCGGAGGTGGCGAAGCAGGGATCCCCTCGCCGAAGCTGCTTTGATTCCTGTCCCCCGGTGGAGGCGGATTTCCGGAGCGATTGCCACGACGGTTGCGATTCCGCCTTCTGCCCGGCGAGGCTCCCGCTGGGGCATCGGACGGTGCAGGGTTCTCACCCGCGAGGCTTTCGGCGGCCGGGCCTGGAGCAGGCCGCGGCTCACGTCGGGGTGGCTGGTCACGTCGAGGTTGTCGATCGCGTGGACCGGAACCTTCACGTTGCGGACGGTTGTCCGGGCGATTCTCCTGACGACCTTGCGGGCCACGCTGCGGGCTGGGACCGCGATCCCCTCGGCGGTCGTTCTGACGCGGCGGCCTCTGTGAAGGAGCTGAACGCGGTGCGTCAGCTTCGAGAGGAGATGAGGCTTCGCCACCTTCTCCATCCGGCGTTCTGGCAGCGGGGATCTCGAACTCGAGCTTCGTGTCGGAGTTCGGAACAGGGACTTCCTCTTCTTTGCGAGGCCGGGGCGGGGCCAGCTCACCGGGTTCGAACTCGAACTCCAGATAGTTCGACGCCAATTCCTTCAGCGGGCGTTCATGCCGCATCGTTTCGATCAACTTCATGGCCGGGCGCCCTGCACACTGGCAGTTGACAGCTGTGACCTGGGCCCCGATCTTTCGCTCCGCACCGCAAGCAGCGCAGCGCCAGATCCGACGCACATCATTATTGAGCCGCAGACCCGCACCACGCATGAGAAACTCCAGATTGTGAATCTATACGTGGATTGTACGCAGCTGATTGCGAATCCCAAACCCCGGGGGGGGAGTTGCATGAACCGGTCAACATGAACAGCACCGAATCACAACCTAGACACGCCGTGGACAGCGATATGTGCACGTGATACTGGGTTCATTCTGCTCCCTTCGTTTCCTTGCTTTCCTTATGTTCAATGACCTCTTCGTGCCCCGTCCGGAAGTTTTGAACATAAGACAAGCAAGAGAACGAAGGGAAGAAAGCAAGGAGGTGGGAGGCAGCGATTGTCTCGTTTTTCTAAGCGTGGAGAGTTTTGTCTGGAGTGCCTGAATGCGCAAGAACGCTCGCAAACTGGCGTGGGGCAGTATACGCTCGACAGCTGGTCTTGCTGGTTTGACACTTGCCCCTTGTCCTTTGCCACTTCAACTCTATGCCTCTCGATCTGCCTGCCATTCGTTCCCGATTCCCGGCCCTTCAGCGTCAGTCCCAGGGCCGACCAATTGCGTTCTTTGATGGTCCCGCCGGAAGTCAGGTGCCCCAGACGGTGGTCGATGCGATCAGCCGAGCGTTGATTGATACGAACGCCAACTGTGGAGCCGTCTTCCCGACAAGTCAGAACAGCGATCAGATGCTGGCTGAGGCTCGGCAGGCTGTGGCTGACTTCCTCGGTGCGGCCGATCCCGACACGGTGGCCTTCGGTGCCAATATGACCAGCCTGACGCTGGCAGCCAGTCGCGCGATTTCCAAACTCTGGAAACCGGGCGATGAGATCATTGTCAGCCAGCTGTGCCACGACGTGAACGTCACTCCCTGGGTGCTGGCTGCACGCGATGCCGGTGTGACCGTGCATTCGATCCCGTTTCGGGTCGAGGACTGCACGCTGCAACTGGATCGTTATCACGAGTTACTCTCCCCCCGCACGAAGCTGGTCGCGAACGGCCTGGCCTCGAATGCCACCGGGACAATCAACCCGGTCGCCGAGGTGGCCCGTGCCGCCAGGGCGGTCGGGGCGCTGACTTATGTCGATGCAGTCCACTATGCCCCGCATGGGTTGATCGATGTCGAGGCACTTGGTTGTGACTTCCTGGCCTGCTCGGCATACAAGTT
>CANJZR010000396.1 GCA_947479075.1 Planctomycetaceae bacterium | reverse complement strand
CAAGACATCGTGACCGGAGAAAAACTGGCTCTCAATCAGTTGGTTCTCGATCAATCGGTTCAGGCCCAACTGTGGGAAGTTGAAGCTCAGCGATATCGGGTACTGACCGATGTCCGGACAACCTACTACGAGGCATTGGCTGCTCAGCGTCGATTGGCACTCACCACGGAATTCCAAGTGGTGGCGGCGAAGGGGGTCCGTGTCGCCGAAAGCCGGAAGAATGCCTTGGAAGGTTCTCAACCAGAAGTCCTGCAATCAGAGATTCAGTTGCAAGAGGTCGAGTTGCAACAGCAGCAGGCCGAGTTTGCGATGCAAGCCTCTTGGAACGAGTTGACCGCGATCATCGGTCTCCCAGACCTGGTTCTGTCCGGACTACAAGGCGAACTTCCGACGACCTCTGAACCTCGCGATTGGGTGGCGGTGTATAGTCAGTTAGAGTCAGAAAGTCCTGAACTAAGGGCTGCTTGTTCGCGCATCGCACGGGCAACCGCCAATTTGCGACGACAAGAGGCACAAGTGACTCCCAATCTCCAATTGCAACTGGGAGCGGGGCATGACTTAGGAACGAACAGTAATTTAGCACAAGTGGGCGTCGGAATGCCGGTGCCGATCTTCAACCGGAACCAAGGCAATATCTCCGCTGCACACGCGGAATACTGCCGTGCGACTCAGGACTATCAGCGCCTGAGAATGTCGCTCAAAGCTCGTCTGGCCCGAGCAGCACAAGAACACGATTCCGCACTGGTCGCTGTGCGACGGTACGAAGGCCAGATCTTGCCAAAAGCCGAGCAGAGCCTGAAACTGTCCGAGCAGGCATATACAGCCGCACAGTTCGACTTCATTCAGGTCCTGACCGCTCGTCGAATCTATTTTGATTCCAATTTACGAGCCGTGGATGCCCGTCGGCAACTGGCCCAGGCGACGACGAAGATTGACGGATTGCTGCTCTCGGGAGGACTGTCCGGCACAAACGACACCAGTGAGGATGACGGTTTGAGAGGGCAAGCTCTGAGCGGCCAATGATTCTGGCTCATATGTGATGCCATCCCTGAGCACTGCCGCCTGAGTCGTCATCGAGAAGATTCAATCGGCACTCAAAGTGATTCATCGCCCACGGCGTAGTTTAGCTGGTTAGAAAGCCGAAACCTCATGCAGCGAAATGCTTTGCGATTCAAACATGAGTCGGCTCACCTGGCTGAATAGCATGGCACGCCATCTGCAATGATGCCGTTTGTCTATTCTGATCGATTCAAGTGCAAGTTGATCTTGTGTCGATGTTACCAGTGGAGGAAACTCCATAGGCGTCTGAAATTCTCCACCGATAGGTCCGTCCCCGTGAACCGTTTTGTGCATGCCTCAATGCTCACCGTGATGCTGCTCCACAGCATTCTCGGTTGCTGCTGGCATCACGGTCATGCGCACTCGGGGGCAACGTGCCAGACTGGTTCGAGTGGTGATCGATCGGTGCAGAGTCGAATCCAATCGACGCATCCGCGTGGTCTACACCACACTTGCTCGCATCATCACGCCCCAGTGCAATCCCCCACTGAGCATGAGCAGGTGCCTCGTCGTCACCATTGCGAGCAAAGCAATTGTGACATTCTGATGCCGGAAAGGTGGGAGTTCCCTCAGCAATTGGAACTATTGTTCGCATTTGAGACGGACATCCGCGTAGACATGACGTTGATTTTGGTATGCACGTTGGCTTCACAAGATTCCGAACCTGTGTCTGATGATACAGCGGGTTCGCGTTGCGCGTTACTTCAGGTCTGGCGCATTTAGACATATCAATCACATAGTAGAGTCGAATCTTGCGCTCCCAAGCAGGGAGCTGCCCCGAGTGGATGTTGCTTCTCGTTGAGCGCTCCACCATTTCACTCGCCATGATGACACAACGCCAGTCGGTGTCACGCAAATCGCTCCGCCGTCAGGCATCTCTTCGAACGTACGTGTTGTGCGTTCTGAACCTCTCCCTTCAGGGACAACCGCAGTGGCCACGTTCTGGCACTGCGTAGCCCTCTTCCGAACTCGAAGGATCGAACTCATGAAGACTCCATTCAAGTCGCTTTCGATAGTGACCGCACTCGTGGTACTGGCTCATGGAATTGCCAGTGCCCAGGCTCTCGTGAAACCGGGTCGGCCCCAGCCCACCGCGAACAGTGAGGCTGTTGAAAGCAAGTACACGTTCATCGTGTTCTATAAGCAGAATGATGCGACGACCCAAGCGATGGTAGCTGCGATAAAGGCTGAAATCGCCAAATACCAGGAGGTCGCGACTGCCAAGTTCGTCCAGGTCGATGACCCCGCCCAAAAGGCGCTCGTCGCCCAGTACGATGTGTCTCGTGCTCCGCTCCCACTGACGGTTGCTGTCGCTCCCAATGGGGCCATGACCGGGATGTTCCCGAAGAAGATCCCCGCCGAGGGAATTGAGGGAGCCTTTGTGACACCGACCATGATGGTCACGATGAAAGCCCTGCAAGAGGGCAAGCTCGTGCTCGTGACCGTGAGTGGATCGGTTCCCGTGCCGACTCCAGTGGCAGTGACCGCATTCCGGGCGGACCCGCACTTCAGTGAGCGGCTGACGACCGTTTCGATGGAAGCCGCTGACCCGCAGGAAGCCAAGTTCATCGCACAGATGAAGATCGCAAACACCGTACTGGAGACGCAAACCGTTCTACTCGCCCCCCCGGGAGTGCTGGTTGGAAAGTTTAACGCCACCGCTTCGAAAGAGGTGGTTGCCGCAGCCTTGGCGAAAGCTGGGAAATGCTGCGAAGACCCCCATTGCAAGCATCAACCGGCCCCGCAATCCGCGACAAAGGCCCCAGCGACTCGTCGGTAACGGCACTCATTCACACTTTTGTTGTCAGGTCGGAACCTGATTTAAGGAAAACACTCATGAACCTCCGCAATCTCATTTGGCGCGAACTGCGTGAACGGCCCTCGGCCATGTTCACGAGTACGCTCGCCATCCTGTTGGGAGTCGCCGCACTGGTCGCGATTCGCCATATCACCGTCTTTTCCGAACGCGAAGTCGGTGGTCAGTTGGAGTCTCTGGGGGCGAACATCCTCGTTCTTCCCATGGAGACGACTCTACAAGACTACTACTCAGCTGACCTCTCCAGCCGTACGCTCCCGGAATCCCATGTGGCCACCATCCTCATGGAAAACTTGCCGGGAGTGGAACGCCTGTCCCCCCCGTCTGTGTGTCGTGACTCAGGTGGCGAATCGCGCTGTGACTTTGACCGGCATCTTGCCCCAGAGCGAGTTTCAGAACAAGGCGATTTGGCAATCCGTGTCGCTATTCAGTAACAAGCATGAGGGCTGCACCAAGCCCGTCGCGACTGCTCCCAAGTCCTACGATGGAAGTCCGGAAGCATTGGCGAGTGCAAGAACCATTGATCAGCTTGAGGGCAATCAAGTCGTGATTGGCGCGGATGTGGCCGAGTTCTCGAACCTGAAAGCAGGCCAGTCGACCACTTTGTATGGAGAGATGTTCCATGTGTTGGCCGTGTTGCCGCGAACCGGAACGATCGACGATACCCGCGTGTTTGCTCATCTACACACCGTGCAGCGGTTGACCAACGCGGGCGAAGTTGTGAACGCCATCGAGGTGATGGGCTGTTGTAAGGATGCTGCTGGAGATTTGGTTCCCAATTTGGCCAAGCTGTTGCCCAACGCCAAAGTTGTGACGATCTCGCAAGTGGTTTCGACCCAGGTGGGAGTCAATCGACTAATGGGGCAGATGTCGGTCTTCGTCTTTGCCATCTTGGTTGTGGTGGGAGGAGCGAGTGTCGCCAGCACGATCTCCGCCAACGTGCGTGAACGCCGCCGCGAGGTCGGAACCTTGATGGCTCTGGGAGCCACTCCCGGACTGATTCTGCGGATGTTTCTGTTGAAAGCCTGGGCACTCGGGACCGTGGGAGCAATCCTCGGGAGTCTACTGGGGCTGATCGTGGCGGTCATACTCGGTTCGCAATGGGCAGGTGTCACCGTCACACCTCTGCCGAGTTTGATTGCGATGGCTGTGGGTTCGGCACTGCTGGTCACGACTCTGGCTGCGCTCTGGCCCGCTCGCACCGCAGCCAAGCTCGACCCCTGCCTCTGTTTCCAAGATGTCTAGAACACAAACACACCGATCGGAGTTTTCATCATGATCCACTTGGATCACATTCGGAAAAGTTATCGCAAACGCGACCACGAGGTCGTGGCCTTTCATACCCAGGCTCTAACCATTGCTAAGGGAGACTACGTGGCGATTGTCGGCCCCAGTGGAAGCGGTAAGACGACATTCTTGTCGCTGCTGGGCGGGATGCT
>CANJZR010000395.1 GCA_947479075.1 Planctomycetaceae bacterium | reverse complement strand
CAAGGGCCTCGCCCCACGCCAGGCCGCCCTCCGCGCGATGGAGGAAGTCTCCGGCCCCGTGGTCGCCGTGGGTCTGGTTCTGACTGCGGTGTTTGTCCCCTGTACCTTCGTGTCGGGAATCGTGGGCCAATTCTTCCGCCAGTTCGCGCTGACGATCGCGGTATCGACTGTCCTCTCCACGATCAATTCCCTCACACTCAGCCCTGCCCTGGCCGCCCTGCTGTTGCGAAAGCCCGGGACACGCCGCGACCCCCTGACATGGCTGCTCGACATGCTCTTGGGCTGGTTCTTCCGGCTCTTCAACTGGGGGTTCGTGAAGACATCTTCCGTTTACTCTCGCATGGTCGGTGGTCTGCTGCGGATCCCGGCGATCGTACTCATCATGTATGTCGGACTGCTGGGCCTGACCGGGTGGGGTTACAAACAGCTCCCCACCGGGTTTATTCCCACCCAGGACAAAGGCTACCTGATCGCCAGTGTTCAGCTCCCGGACTCCTCCTCGGCGGGCCGAACACGCGACGTGGTCGCCAAGCTGGAGCAGATCGCTCTCGAGCATCCGGGCGTGCAGAACGTGAACTCGGTGGCGGGGAACTCGTTCATCCTCAGCGCGTATGGATCCAACTTCGGATCGATGTTCATCATCCTCAAGCCATTCGACGACCGTCGTGGCGACCAGAGCCTGTACGCCGATGACATTGCCGCCAAGCTGAGGAAGGACTACGCGCAGAAGATCCCGGAAGCCCTCGTCAACGTCTTTCCCGCTCCCGCTGTCAGTGGTCTGGGCCGTGCGGGTGGTTTCAAGTTCATGGTGGAAGACCGGGGCGATCTCGGTCTGCAGACGCTGCAAGAACAAACCGACAAGCTCGTCGAGATGGGGAACAAGACCACCGGGCTGGTCGGACTCACGACCGTTTACAACGCCAAGTCGCCTCAGATCTTTATCGACATCGATCGTGAGCAGTGCCTCAAAATGGGCGTCAATCTCGGCGAACTCTTCGGCACGCTCCAGGGCTTCCTCAGCGCCCGGTACGTGAATGACTTCAATCGATTCGGCCGTACGTGGCAGGTCATTGTCCAGGCCGACTCCCAGTTCCGGAACCAGATCGAAGACATCGATCGCCTGCGAGTCCGCAACAACAAGGGCCATATGGTGCCGGTCGGTGCTCTGGCCAAGGTCGAGCAACGCGCCGCCCCGCTCGTGCTCACCCGCTACAACATGTACCCCGCAGCTGCGATTAACGGGAACGTCGCGAAAGGCTTCAGCACCGGTCAGGCGATCCAGTCACTGGAAGGCCTGGCCAACGCTGAACTGGCAGCCAACGTCGGATACGAGTGGACCGAGCTGACCTACCTGGAACGCATGACCTCCGACACCGGATTGATCGTGTTCGCATTGTCGGTCGTGTTCGTATTCCTCGTGCTGGCCGCGTTGTATGAAAGCTGGTCGCTGCCGATGGCGGTGATTCTGGTTGTTCCCATGTGTGTTCTCTGCTCCATCGCCGGGGTCTGGTACGCTGGGATGGACATCAATGTGTTCACGCAGATCGGGTTCATCGTCCTCGTCGGACTGGCCTGCAAGAACGCCATCCTGATCGTCGAGTTCGCCAAGCTGCGACGCGAGGAAGGCGTGAGCCGACGCGAAGCCACTTTGCAGGCGTGCGAACTCCGTCTGCGCCCGATCGTGATGACTTCGTTCGCGTTCATCCTCGGCGTCGTCCCGCTGGTGATCGCGACGGGAGCTGGAGCCGAGATGCGTAAGGCACTCGGCGTCACCGTCTTTAGCGGCATGCTGGGCGTGACAGCCTTCGGCGTGTTGCTGACTCCGGTCTTTTTCTTCGTCATCGATGCCATGTCGGGCTCGTCCCAGGTTTCGCAGTCCCGCCTCTCCCGCTGGGGGGCTGGAGTGTTGAATCTCCTTCGACTGCGTCCGCTGCGACAACTCGTCAGTGCCACATGGGGAGCGATGACACGCCGGCGAACCAAGACCACGCTCCCGCCTCGTCCCTCCGTCAACGGCCACACTGTCCATCCATCAACTCGCGAGGAAACGCTCGTTCCCCCACCGGCTCAAGAGCCCCTCGAAACCAAACACTAAGCCGACGGATCGCTCACTGCGAATCACACAGCCAGACTTCCCGCCAATTCACTGACTTCACCACCTCGACTGCAGAGCGCCATGTTCTCCCGGTTTTTCATCGATCGACCGATCTTCGCCAGCGTGCTGTCCATCGTGATCACACTGGCCGGGGCGATCGTGTTGTTCACCCTGCCGATTACGCAGTACCCGGAGATTACTCCTCCGACCGTTGAGGTCTCCGCCGTCTACTCGGGAGCCAATGCACAGGTCGTGGCCGACACCGTTGCCGCTCCCATTGAGCAGCAGGTCAACGGCGTCGAAGGCATGCTCTACATGTCTTCGCAGTGCACCAACGACGGCATGTATGCCCTCACGGTCGCCTTCCGTCCAGGAACCGATCTCAACCTGGCCCAGGTCCTCGTGCAGAACCGCGTAGCCCTCGCCCAGCCGGTCCTTCCCGCACTGGTGCAAAGGCGTGGCGTGACGGTGAAGAAGAAGTCCCCCACCGTCCTGATGATCATCAACCTCTATTCGCCCGACGCCTCGCGCGACAATCTGTACCTCAGCAACTACGCCACAATCCAGCTGCGAGATGAGCTTTCACGACTGTCGGGAGTCGGTGACATCTCCTTCCTCGGCCAGCGCGACTACAGCCTCCGAGTCTGGCTCGACCCCGACAAGGCTGCCTCACGCTCAGTCTCCGCGGACGATGTCATCCACGCGATCCAGCAGCAGAACGCCCAGGTCGCAGCCGGCCAGATCGGCCAGCCCCCCGTGGCCAAGGGCCAGGCTTTTCAGTTCTCGCTGACGACGCTGGGACGACTGGCGACGACCGACGAGTTCGACAACATCATTATCAAGTCTGACGACGAGGGCCGCACGACTCGTCTTAAGGATGTCGCCCGTTCCGAACTCGGCGCGATCGCTTACGACCAGAGCTGCTTTCTGGACGGCCAGCCCTCGGTGGCTCTGTCGATCTACCAGTTGCCCGGCTCCAACGCCCTGGACACCGCCCAGCAGGTGCGGCAGCGTCTGGCCGAGATGAAGAACCGCTTCCCCGATGGGGTCCAGGCGTCGATCGTCTACGACACAACGCCCTTCATCGAAGAATCAGTCAATGAGGTGTTTCACTCTCTGCGGGACGCGATCATCCTCGTCGCGATTGTGGTCCTCGTCTTCCTGCAAGGTTGGCGTGCGGCGGTCATTCCACTTGTCGCAGTGCCTGTGGCTGTCATCGGAACCTTCGCCGCCATGGCGGTTTTCGGTTTCAGCTTAAACACTCTGACTCTGTTCGGACTGGTCCTCGCCATCGGGATCGTCGTTGACGACGCCATCGTGGTGGTCGAAGCCATCGAGCATCACATCGAACTGGGATCGACACCGCATGATGCCGCGATCCAGGCGATGGACGAGGTCTCCGGACCCGTCGTCGCTGTGGCACTGGTACTCACAGCTGTGTTCGTACCCTGTACGTTCGTCACGGGCATCATTGGCGAGTTCTTCCGCCAGTTCGCCGTCACGATCGCTGTCTCGACGATCATCTCGGCCTTCAACTCCCTGACCCTCAGCCCAGCGCTGGCGGTGATCCTGCTGCAAGCCATGAGTGAACGCACTCAGGAACCCCTGCCTCGCGTGGGCGTCATTGGTGTCGGCACCTGGGCTGTCTGGTACTGGGGGGGGCCACTCGTCTCACAATGGATGCAGACTCACCCCGAACTGGCCGCCTGGTCGGGATGGGGAAGGCTCGCGGCAGGTGTGATCGGACTGCTTGTGGTCTCCCTCATCAGTGGAGCACTCAACGCGATCCTGGGTCGATTCTTCCGCGGCTTCAACACTGTGTTTCGCTGGATGACCGAAGGCTACGTCCGCATCGTGAGTGGCCTGATCCGCGTCTCACTACTGGGGATCGTCTTCTACGCAGGGATGCTGTACCTGACCGAACAGGTCTTCGTCGCCACCCCTGCGGGCTTTATCCCGGCTCAAGACAAAGGATATCTGCTCGTCAATCTGCGTCTGCCGGACTCCTCGTCGCTGGAGCGAACCGAGCGGGTGATGCAGCAGATTGAACGAATCTCCGGCGAGTTGGACGGCGTGGCACATACGCTGGCCATCACCGGACAGTCGCTGCTGATGCAGGCGAACGCTTCCAACTTCGGATCGATGTATGTGATGCTCGATCCGTTTCCGGAACGTTCGCCACACGGACTGACCAGCGAGTTGATTGCCTCGCGACTGGAACAAAAGCT
>CANJZR010000394.1 GCA_947479075.1 Planctomycetaceae bacterium | reverse complement strand
TTCTGGGCTCCCGCGATCTCCGAGTACATCGATCACAAGATCCCGCTGCACGAGGATGAACCGGCCTATCTCGACCTGCTGAAGATCGAAGATCCTTATTCGTACCGCAAGCGGTACACGATGCCCAAGTACATCCTGAACGCTGCGGGTGACCAGTTCTTCCTGCCCGATAACTCGCAGTTCTACTACAGCGAGCTGCCCGAGGAGAAGCTGTTGCGGTACGTGCCGAACACTGACCATGGGCTGGGCGAATCCGATGCACTGGAAAGCCTGATCGCCTTCTATGAGACAGTCGACAAGGGGTTGAAGCGGCCCGAATACTCCTGGAAGGTTCTGGAAAACGGGGCGATCCGAGTGGAGACCAAGACCACTCCCACCGAGGTCAAGCTGTGGCACGCCCACAATCCTGACGCGCGTGACTTCCGGTTGGAGGAAATCGGCCGGGCGTACAAGAGTCAGGACCTTAAGCCGACGGAGCCGGGTGTTTACATCGGGCAGATCGAACCCCACAAGAAGGGTTTTATGGCTTACTTTGTGGAGCTGACCTATGACGTGGGCGCGACCTTCCCCCTGAAGGTCACCACCGAAATCCGCGTCACGCCCAACGAGCTGCCATTCAAGGGGATGAAAGCCTCCGACGCCAAGGTCGGCGGCGTGCCCAGGCAGCTGCGCGAGAAGAAGAATAAGAAGTAGTCGCGATCGCGATACCTGAAACTCGCAAATGCCGCTGGCTCGTCCAGCGGCATTTGTATTTGGTAGAGCCACCCAGTCGACAGTGTGGATATTCCAACGGGGTGACGGGGTGGCTGGGGTCGACCAACTGGAGCCCCCAGGCTGACCGTCGACTTTGGATTAGATCATTAAGCCCGCGATGGCCCCAGTCATGGCGGAGGCGAGGGCGCCGCCGATCATGGCTTTGAGGGCGAGCTGGGAGATGACGGGCTTGCGGTCGGGGGCCATCGCGCCGATGCCACCCACCTGGACGCCGATCGAGGCGAAGTTGGCGAAACCGCACAGGGCGTACGCAGTGATACGAGCGGTGCGAGGTGACAGCTGGGAGTTAATTTCGGGTTTGGCGAGGTCGGTGTAGGCGACCAATTCGGTCAGTACGAGCTTCTCGCCCAACAGAGTGCCGACCACCTCGGACTCCTGCCAGTTGGCACCGAGTGTCCACGCGATGGGACGAAAAGCCCAGCCGAAGATCTCCTGCAACGACGTGGCGGGGATCTTGAATCCCAGGCCGGGGATCGCCGGTCCCCAACCGAGAAACGCGTTCACCATGTCCATCGCAGCCACGAAGGCGATCAACAGACCGCAGACGCCAATCGTTAACTTCATCCCCTCGTTGGCTCCCTCACTGAAGGCCTCGACGATATTGGTGGACGTTTTCGGCAGCGGGACCCGGACCTGCCCCAGCGTCGTGGAGATCTCGGTCTCAGGCACCAGGATCTTGGCAAAGACAATCGACGCGGGAGCCCCCATGACCGAGGATGCGATCAGATCGCCCGCGATGTCCGCCCCCATCACCGGCGTCAGCATCCCCACGTAGAGGGCCATCACTCCCCCCGCGATTGTGGCAAACCCGGCCAGCATGATCGTCATGATCTCGCTGCGAGTCATTGTCTTGAGGAAGGGCTGGACCAGCAGCGGAGCCTCCGTCTGGCCGACGAAGATATTGGCTGCCACGCTCAGTGTTTCTGCTCCGCTGGTGCCCATCGTCTTGATCATCACCCACGCGATGATCCGAACGATGAACTGCATCACGCCCAGGTGGTACAGCACCGCCAGGATCGCGGAAAAGAAGATGATCGACGGCAGCACGCGAAACGCCAGATTGACCAGCGGGCCTTCCAGGTGTTGCTCGCGATTGCTCAGCTGACTGAGGTGCTTGAAGACAAAGTCGGTACCACGATCGCAGAAACCGAGGAGCGTGTTGACCACTCCGCCGCAGAGATCAAAAAACGGCTGCCCCCAGGAGGTCTTCAGAATGCAGGCGGCAAACAGGACCTGCAACGCCAGCCCCACCAGCACGGGACGCCAGACGATCCGCCGGCGATTCTCGGAGAGCAGCAGAGCGATCGAGATCAGCGTGACGATTCCGATCAGGCCTTGATACTGCTGCATGGCGACATCCGGTTTACGTTGATCAACGGGAAAGCCCAGAGGTTGCTACCCCTGGGCTTTGGAGGACGCTCTTGGCTATGTGGTTCGTGGCTGGCGCTGGACGGCGATGGCTGTGGCTGTGGCGTAGGCCCGGCAGTGGGAAATCGTGATCAGGATCTCGTCGATCCCCTGGCGTTTGGCGACCTCTGCTGTAGTGCCGCCGAGAACAATGATCGGCTTGCCGCTGTTCTGGGAGACGACCTCGATGTCGGTCCAGCCAACGCCCTTGGTGAAGCCGGTGCCGAGAGTCTTCATCACGGCTTCTTTCGCCGCCCAGCGGCCGGCGTAGTGCTGCAGTGCGGCCTTGCGCTGCTGGCAGTAACGAATCTCCTGCTCGGTAAAGACGCGTTGGAGAAAGAGTTCACCGTGTCGCTCGATCATTTCGCCGATGCGAGGGACTTCGATGATGTCGGTGCCCAGTCCAATGATCATGTGCGAGTGAGTTCCGTGCGGGGCTGGGACTGTTGAAGTGACGAGCTACTGTTGGCCAGCGTCACTGCTGGGCAGACTATCGAAATCGGAGTTCTTCTTCATCTGTTGATAGACCGCACGGCTGGTTGCAACGCTGACAATGGCTGCAATCAACAGCTCAATCGACCACAGTGCAAGCGGGCGAATCCGGAGGAGCAGCGGTGAATTCATCCGCCGACGCTGGAAGTCGGTGAAGGTCGGCACGAGGGCCTTGGCCAGTTCCTTCTGCAGCTGGAGCGAGCGGGCGACTTCTTCGGGAGAGCCCACGGCTTTTGGCATCGGGATCATCGGCATCCGTTGGGCGGTGGCCTGCTTGAGTTCGGTGAAGCCCCAGTGAGCCAGAAGGAGCAGCGTCCCGAGCGTGACCCCGAGACTCACCGCACCGATGAGCCGCAGAGACCGTACGCCCTGCTGTAACGCGGCCCAGGTACAGATGAACGCCAAACATCCAGCCAGGGCCCACGAGTGGAGTCCGAGAAACTTGACCCTCGAGGGCATCGCGTCGAACACAGGAGCGAGCAGCAGGGCGCTGACGACACAAATCGTCATCCACTTGAGGTACGACGGAGCTGCTGGCTGGGCGTTTGTCGGGAGATGACTCGGGGCCGATTCGCTCGACATCGGATGGCCTTCAGTGAGAGACCTGCGAGGCTACTTCCTCAAGGGTTCCAGTTGCTCAAGCGGCAACCTGGCGAGGTATTCCCAGCTGTAGATTCCAGTGTCGTGGTTGTCGGACCAGGTGATTTTCAGAGCGTAGTTGCCGCTGTACTTCATCGCACTGGGAGCGACATCTTCGGGAACCATGGCGGGATTCACGATCCGCTCGCCCGTGAACTCGTCGACGCATCCCGCACAGGGGCAAAGCAGCCGCAAATCACGGAAACCGATGCGCGTGAGCGGGGCGTTCGGCCACTCGATCTCAAAAACGCGTTGCTCGCGAATGGCTTTGAGATTCTTGGGGAGTACGGGCTGAGTCATCGATGGCCTTCTGGTGAGAGCGGTCTGGCATGCTACCCCGCACTCGGTTCAACCTCAATCGGGTCACCGCAGTCGACGCCAGAGAAGAGTCCAGGAAATCGATGCCTCATCACCAATTTCATCACGAGTGAGAAACAGCACACTAAGGACTGACTGGCGGGTGGTTTGCTCGCATTTCGACCGACAACCGTATACTCTTTCGAGTCCGTTGGGCGATCTGCCCGGGGCAGGCTTACGCTTAGGGAAAGGACTTTCCTGGGGGCCACTTTACGTCACTGGACGACCACCAGGGTCAGCACCGCATGTCGCACGCTTTGGACGATCCGAATCGCATTGTCATTACAGGCGTGGGGTTGACCTCACCCAATGGCGACACGCTGGACGAATTTCGGGCGAATCTGCTCGCCGGGAAGTCGGGGGTTTCTCAATACGAAACCCGCTATATCGGCAAAGTGCTGGCCGGCGTCTGCAAGTTCGACGAATTCAAGTACCAGAAGAAGAAAGACCGCCGCCGCGGCACCCGGGCCGGTTCGATCTCGATCTACTGCGCCAACGAAGCGATTCGCGACTCCGGCTGGGATTGGCCGAACGTCGCGAAGGACCGTGTCGGCGTTTACCTGGGCATTACTGAGCACGGGAACGTCGAAACCGAGAACGAGATCTTCGAGATCTCGAAATTCGGCTACGACACCAAGGTCTGGTCTCATCATCACAACCC
>CANJZR010000393.1 GCA_947479075.1 Planctomycetaceae bacterium | reverse complement strand
TCTCATAGTACCCACCGATCCAGCGCTGGAATTGAGCTCCCGCCTGATCGCGAACGACCTCCACGCCGAAGTGCATGCAGCCGATGCCGACGCCCTTCTTCGTCCACTCTTCGGCCAGCTTCAACCGGCGTCCGTTCTCCTGGACCAGGGCATGCCCTCCACCGCCATCCATGTAGAAGACAATCGCGTCGGCTTTGTCGAAGATCGACTCATCCTCTGGCCAGCCATTCTTGACGACATCGATCTGGACCTGCGGGAGGCTTTTCATGCACTTCGCCAGCAGCTGGGTCCCGGCGTTGAACTCGTGCATGCGTGGCGGGTGAGATGGTTTTCCGGCGACCAGCACCAGCCGCTTGGGAGCCTCAGCGGCGCGGAGTACTCCTCCGAACAACGCCATGCAAATACCCGCATACGCAAACCACTTTTGACGAATCGCCATAAGCCACCAAGCCCCTGCAGGCACCGAATTGGAATCAATCGCCCTGTGGACAACACACGGCCATTCATTCAATCAGCTTACGAATCACTCAGCTACCCGGCAAACGACAATGGAACGGGGGATTACCAACGATGAGCACTGCCCCGAGATGGTGCGTATTCCAGGCCACACTTGAGAGAAGTTCACCCCAACGCGGCGAGTCAAATACATAGCACGCTAATCATTCACAGCAACTTCAGATTCTCCTCCACAGAGTGTCTTAAGAATGTTGCCTCATCCGACCGCTTCGGACTATCCTCACCACGGTTTCTCAGAGCCGCTCAGGCAGCACACTCCCTCTCTCAGAAAACGAGTGTGGGGACCGTTGAAATCCGAAGATTGTCCATGAAATCACGGGCCCGTTTTATTGCGATCAATGGTCGCAAGCTTCGCTCATTCCGTCTCTCACGAGGCTGGACTCAATCACAGCTGGCGAAATCTTCCGGATACTCTGAGCGACTGGTCCGCAAGGCCGAGAAAGGGGGCACTCTCGATCAGGACACGATTCAAAACATCGCCGAAGCGTTGTCGACTCCTGAAGCCCCCGTGTCGATCGAGTCGCTCACTCTCGACATCGTTGCCATCGCGAAGAAGTGGGTCGAGTCCTGGGAACAGTATGAAGTTCGCATGGTCCCAGAGGTCGCAGCCTTTCTGGCCGACGGCTTTGAGTTCGTTTGTCCGGGCCAGCAAGGCGCCGTCCCGTTCATCGGAACATTCCAAGGAACTGCGGGGCTGCAACAGTGGCTCGATCTCTATTTTTCTGTGGTTCAGCGTGAGAAGTGCGGCGAGATCGAGTATCTGATCGGCCAGAACTCGGTGATCGCCCGGTGGCTGGAATGCGGCACGTTTCTCGGAGTCCCCGCTCCTCCCATTCGAATCAACCTGTACTTCCAGTTCGTTGACGGCCTGATCGCGCGGATCGTGGATGATTACGACACACATACGGGAGCAGTCGTCGCATCGACAGCTCAGGCCGGTCAGCACGTCAACAACGGCCGGCAGGAAGCAGTACCGAATCCTCCCGAACTCTGATGCCATGAGTTGTCCCGTGTGACTCACAGCCAGGCCGTCATCGCACTAGACCGACCAACACTGTTGGTGATCGGACAACCCGATTGTCACCTTGGTACAACTGCTGAAGGCAAACGAGGTCCTGCGCGATCCCCTCGGAAGTACCACTGCATATGTGCCTATTGGAGTGTTATCACTCACTCCTCTGGATCCCCCATGCGTTCCGCTTGCGTGCCGGAGAACTGGGTAGCTTGTGGAAAAAGCACGGTTACTATCAAGCCCATCTTGCAGGTCACTCTTCGTCAGCTCCATTTGACAAACAATCGGGTGTCAGTTCGGTTCACCCTGTCAAAAATTGCAGACATGAGACCTTTCGCTCTGCAGGAAGCATCAATCACCACACACTTCTCTCAACATCTTCTATCAGGCTTGATCCCCCCGGAGTCGGGAATGGATTCCCGGCTCTACTTTTTCTTCAACCGTTCTCATGCGTCAGGCTGAGGCAGCCGCGTGCTGGTTGAATCAAGTCAATCGTAATTCGTGAGCATAGAGTGGCAACTGACCATTAGCATATGGTGACAATTGACCTGCCGCTGAGAAATAAATCTGTCAAACCCGCCCGCTCCAGATCGCATCCCGGGGCGACAGACAACAGATGCCTGATCCTGGTCACTGAGCCAGCGACTTGGTGCCCTTGGGAGAACCCGCAATGGGGACCCCTTCTGGAAGTGGTCGCGACGCAACATTCCAGCCTCGTGCCTGAGCGTGCTCCTGCAGGACACGGTGAGCCTCAAAACTATCGGGGTAGACCCACAAAGTCAGCATTGCGATCGGACCGGCCGACTCAACGGTCCGCATGTAGTTCGAGCCAGGGGCAAGAGCCTGTTCAGCAGTCTCTTCGATGACACCTGGTTCCACTCGAATCTGCCAGCCAGTCACTTCCATGCGGATGAGGCGTCCCGCCATGTTTAGTTCTTCCGAAGGTGATGGCTTGGACCGTTCCAGTGTGAACTCCATCTTGTATCCATCGATCGGACCGACAGCGCCTTCAAAGTATTCACGCGAAAGCAGAAAGTCTCGCTGCCTCTGAATCTGAGACTGTAACCGTTCGACCAGCATCTCCACCGGCACCACACTGATCTTGTTATTCGCCAGTCGGAAGTGGATCTCGGTTCCACTGACATAACGACTCACCGGCGTCGTCGAGTGTTTCAGGATCTTGACCTTGGGAGCTGTGGCCCGCGCTTCACGCAGTTCCCGCTCCAGGGTCGTGAGCGTGGCCATCATCGAGGCCAGACTCTGCTGCTTCTGCGCGGCGGAGTCCGCGACCGCCTGCTGATCGACGGAGATCCGGGCAATCAGATTCTGAGCATCAGCGACCTCTTTCTCCTTGTCAGAGATGCGCTGTTTGACAGCCATCGCCTGTGCGTCGACATCTTCGAGTTTGATCGTGAGCGCGTTGAGGTCGGCCTGAATCGCTTGCGATTCATGAACCAGCTCTTTGGGAGGATCGAGTGGAGCCAGGGGTGCGGGCTGAGCAGGACGAGGCAGATCAGAGATGACCGGCGGAGGAGATTCGACCGCCCATTCCATCGTTTTGGGCTCCCCCAGTTCGACCGGATCATCCAGGATCGTCGGTGGCCCTGGTTCCACTCTGCCAGCCAACCCCGGGATCGCAACGGGAGCCCGGCTGACGCGCATGCCAGCAATCACGATGAGGATCA
The DNA here is from genome assembly GCA_947479075.1 of Planctomycetaceae bacterium. Taxonomy (GTDB): domain Bacteria; phylum Planctomycetota; class Planctomycetia; order Planctomycetales; family Planctomycetaceae; genus TH-plancto1. Next base: position 1,123 of record CANJZR010000393.1, on the reverse strand, counting down.
CCAGAATCCCCACCATGTTGCACAGGACATCCAGAAAGGAGTCCGAGCCGAATCCGACTTCCTGCTGATTCTTTCTCGCCATGATCTGTGAGCAGCCGCCAGGGCTGTCCGTCTTGAGTCAGTCGTTGAAGAGTTCAGCCGCATTCCCAGTGAACGCGTACTCTGCCCTGCCTGTCAGAGTTTCCTTTTCATTGGAACAGGCTGCCCCCGTTCCAGCAGGCAGTCATCAGTCAAACACATACTCCAGAGTGTTTCTCAAACCCCACTCCTGGCTGGCCGACTGCAACCACGCGTAGTACAGATTGCCTCCCGGGCGAACCCGGAATCGAATCGCCGGTTGCCAGTGGAACCCCTGTGGGGGCCGTCCCCAGCGTTGTGGTAGCTTGGCGAGTTCCTTGGAAAACTCGCGTTGCAGTTCGTGATCAGACATACCCGCTTCGATGGGGATCGAGTGCTTTCCAATCTGGATCTGGTCCGAGTCGATTGTCACCGCGACATATCGCTCTGCCGCGATGCTATTCACAGCTGGGACAGGCAGTGGCCGAGGCAGATGCTTCGAGATCGCTTCTTCCGTCGAGTCGGGTTGGCCCGGCGGGTTCGACATCCCCCCCAGCGCGGACGTCCCCGTTGCTCCCTCCTGCACCGGTACGGAATCAGGAGCCGCCGCTGAACTCCCTTCTCCTGACCATGTTCCTTTCCCACCGGGAACACCGCCCGGTTTGGAATCGCCTGCCAGCGAAGGGTCAGTCGTGGTCTCATCCGCACTTGTGCGATCACCACCAGGATGACCGCCGGGCTGGTTGGCCGATTCTCCGAAAGGTCTGGATGAGTTGGTCGGAGGATGTGGCTCGCTCTTCTGACCCATGGCCTTGGCATCGGGCGATACCAGCATGTTGTTCAGCTCACCTTCGTCTCCATAAGCTGATGTCGCTTCTCCCGAGCTGTTCCCCGCTCCTCGCCCTGCAGCCTGGCCACCAGCCTCAGCCTCATAGCTTCCCAACTCTTGTCGGGTCTTCCGAGGCACACCGCCCTTTCGGGCCAGTTCCTCCGGTGTCAGCAGTTCACTCTCCTCAGTGCCGGGCAGTTCATCGGGAGAGGTCGTTTCCCAACTCGGTTTCAACTT
>CANJZR010000392.1 GCA_947479075.1 Planctomycetaceae bacterium | reverse complement strand
GAAGTATCCCCATCTCGAATCGATGGTGGGGCTGCTCCCGTGGCCAGTGAAGAAGGTCTTCTCGCATACGCCGGGTGAACGCGGAACAGAAACGATCTCGGCTCAGGGGTATCTGGCCCGGGCGGGTGTGACCATTGACCAGTGGGCGGAACCCGCAGCTGCGCGTTTGCTGGATCGCAATGAAGTGGCCATTCGTGATGAGGGTTTGAGCCTGGTCTTTTCTCGGGCTCCCGATTTGAAGGATGCCGAACAGTCGGTGTTCGGTGGACTGGATATCCCCACCGGAGGCCCCGCGCGACGTACTCTGTCCCCGGTCTCGCTCGAAGACATGGAGGTCCGTCGCAACGCCATCAAGAATCGCGTGAACTACACGCACTCGGCCGAGAAGCAAATGGACAGCCGGACTCAGGGGGCGGAGTTGATCGCCCACCTGCAGGAAACAGCCCAGCACCTTCCACCTGATCAGGGGGCGAAGCTCCTCTCCGACATCGTGCTGGGATATCGGCAGCGAATGCTGTGGGATTCCGCCGAGCAATCGAGCACTCTCCTGTTGAACCTGTATCCCGATCACCCGGCCGCGACGGAAAGTGCGTTATGGCTGTTGCGGTTCTGGACCAGTTCGGAGATGGGCTGGCAACGGTTGCGAACTCGCGTCTCCCGACAGAAGACCACGCAGATCAACCCGACGATTGCTCAGGCTCAATTCGAGGCCCAGCTCAAACAGAATCAACGCCTGCCTGGCGGACTGGCGCTGCCCGAAGTCGAACAGACCCCAGCTGCGTTTGAAACCGTCGAAGGAGCAGTCCGGGTCAAACCCAAAGACTTCAGCGCGCTGATGAAGGACGATATGTCGGGGTCCGATCTATTGACCATGCAGTCGGAGCAATGGCGAACCCATGCCACGAAGGTCGCGAACCTGATGGAACAGGCCTCGCCGGGGTTCTTTCAGGAACCTGATGTCCAGATGTCACTGGTCGCGCTGCTGCGTCGCGGGTCCAAGCACTCCGATGCCGACCGCGTGATCGACCAGCTGTTGAAGTTGAACTCCAGCGATCCCTGGCACATGGTGGCCCTGGGAGAGACCTGGACGCGCCGACCGCAGGTTCGATCTCCTCGTCCGGTAGTCATCTGCCGCAAGACAGCTCTGGCCCCGCGACTGGATGGAAAGTTGACCGATGCCTGCTGGGTCGGGGCTGCTGAGATTCAGCTGTCAGATCAACCTCCCCAGGGAGGTGATACCGAGTTTGTGGGGACGAAAGAACAGTCAGGCAAGCCCGGTTTGCAGATCATCGGTTCACAGGCCATGGTCATGGTGCTGTACGATGATCGCTTTCTGTATGTCGCAGGAAGCATGCCACGCATGGAGGGGCAATCAAAGGATCCCCCGCAGACAGCTGGTCGAACTCACGATTCCGATTTGAGTCGGTTTGACCGGCTGAGTTTTCAGTTCGATGTCGATCGAGATTACAACACGTTCTATCGCTTCGATGTGGACCAGCGCGGGGCGACTGCCGAGTCCTGCTGGGACGCTGTCGGCTGGAATCCGAAGTGGTATGTCGCGCCGTATGGAGACGATCTGTGCTGGCGATTCGAAGCAGCCATCCCCTGGGAAGAGCTCGTTCCGTCCCCGCCGACCAGTGGGACATTCTGGGCAGCTGGCGTCACTCGCGTGATTCCCACCCGCGGGTTGCAGGGGTGGAACCATCCCCTCTCGGAAACGCCCTCCCCCCAGTCATTTGGCTTGCTTCGTTTTGAATAACGACGGGCAGAGTGCAGCGAGCCCGGTTCTGAATGCTTGCAAAGACGCGCTGTCCCCGCTTCCGGGCGACGGCGGAACGGAACCTTCGCAAGTCGGCTTAAGCCACAGCGACGGGTTGCGGTGAGAGTGGCGACTCGGGTGGCGTTTTCACCGCCACCGGATCGGATACAAGGAAGTGGAAGATCAGCGGAATGACAATCAGGGTGATCATCGTCCCGGACACCATTCCCCCGATCACCACGCGGCCCAGCGGCGCTTGAAGTTCGCCCCCTTCGCCGGTTCCCAGTGCCATCGGGACCATCCCCAGGACCGTCGTCAACATCGTCATCAGAACGGGACGCAGTCGACGTGTCGCCGACCGGTGCAGCAACTCCTGCACGGGAGTACCGGGATTCTCTCTCTGCAGCTGGCGGAAATAGTCCACGAGCACAATCGCGTTATTAACGACGATCCCCGCCAGAATGATCACGCCAATAAATGACTGCACATTCAGCGTGGTGTTCCAGAACACGAGGACCAGTACAACTCCGACTGCTCCCAGTGGCAGACTCCCGAGAATGATCAATGGGTCGAGCAGCGATTCGTACTGCGCCGCCATGGCGATGTAGATGAGTGCAATCGACAGCACCACTCCCCAGGCGAGGGCCTGGAAGCTCTTCGCCTGCTCTTCTGCGTCTCCCTTGATCTCCAGCTGGTAGTTGGGAGGCAGCGGGATCTCTTTCAGGGCCAGGTTCAGGTCTGCCACGATGGCCCCGAGATCCCGTCCCTCCACGGAGCCTCCGACCAGGACTGCACGTTGCCGGTCGACACGTTCGATCGTCATCGCTGCATCCGAGGGCTGGAATTGAATCACATTGGACAGAGGAACCAACTGCCCGGTCCCGGAGACCACACTGATTCCTCCGAGATCCGCCTCGCGCCGACGGTCCTCGGATCGCAGACGCACAATCACCGCGAACTCATCCCCATCTTCCCGAAAGATGGTGGCCCGTGTTCCGCGGACAGCGGTTTCGAGTGTCTCGAACACCGTCGAAATGTTGAGTCCCAGATTGCTGGCCCGCGCACGATCAATGCGGGCGACGAGTTCGGGACGCTTGTTCTTCTGGGCCAGGTCGACATTGATCAGGCCGGGAATCTGCTGCATCCGGGCCTTGACCACCCGAGCCACACCCTCGGCAATCACGGGATCATGACCACGTACCAGAACGGTGACGCCCTCCCCTTCGGCCCCGATCGTGCGGAGGAATGGAATCGCGCCGGTGGCCCGGACCTTGATCCGCATGCCCGCAATGTTCTTGAGGTCATCGCTCATACGCTTGCGAACATTCTCGACCGTGACGCCCGGCCGTTTGTCGCGAGGCACCAGCTGGGTCATGAATCGACATTCATGCCATCGGTCAGCTTCATCGACCCGATCGCCCAGGAATCCACTGACTCCCTGAATCTCATTGGAAGCACTGTCGTAGATCTTCTGTTCGAGTTCGATCGACTGTCGATTCAACTCGTCGATCTGGATTCCCGGCGGCATCTCCCCCATCGCCGCGATTCGTCCATCATCGGTCAGAGGCAGGAAATCCGTTCCGATTCGCGGCAGTAACCCGAGTGTGCAGCTGGCGGCAAAGAGCACGAGCGCCAGTGTCAGCCCCGGCCAGCGCAGTACCCAGCGAAGCAGATGGTCATAGAACCACTCCAGTCCACCCACCAGCCACCGCGCGGGCGACAGGATCCACTGCAGGAATCGCCCGAACCCGTTGCTGGTCCTCGACCAGAACGACACCGCCGAGGCCACCTTGCCATGCGGCTCCAGCAGATAGGCTGCCAGCATCGGCGTCAGTGTCAGTCCGACAAACAACGACGACACCTGAGACGCAATCACGACGAATGCCAGCTGATGCAGTAGAACGGATGTCACACCCTGGAGAAAGAACAGCGGCACGAACACAATGATCGAGGTCAAGGTGCTGGCCACGATGGCCATGGCGACTTCATCTGTTCCCCGAATGGCTGCCTCCTTCGGCGGAACTCCGGCATCTCGGTAAACGAAAATACTCTCCAGCACGACGATCGAATTGTCGACCAGCATGCCGACCCCCAGGGCCAGCCCGCCGAACGAAACCATATTCAGCGTGTACCCCTGAAAGTAAATCAGGAAGAACGTACAGAAGACCGACAGCGGCATCGTGATGCCAATGATCAATGTGCTGCGCATGCTGCCCAGGAAGATCAGCAGCACCAGCATCGTCAGGATCATGCCCTCCATCGCCGACTGGCGGATGTTCCGAATCGATTGACGGATGAAGTCGGCCGAGTCCATACGGACCATCAGCTTGAGGTCCTTCATTTCTCCGTTCAGTTCGTCCATCGCCGCCCGCACGCGGTCGCTCACATCGATCACGTTTGCTCCCGACTGCTTGTACACAAACACCATCAAGCCCGGCTGACGGTTGATTCGCGTCAGCTGGGTGATGCGTTCATGGCTGTCTTCAACAGTCGCGATATCGCGGACACGGACCGTGGCATCACCCGATTGGCGGATCACCTGATCACGGATTTCGCCGAGATTGACGAATTCACTCTCGCTGCGGAT
>CANJZR010000391.1 GCA_947479075.1 Planctomycetaceae bacterium | reverse complement strand
TCCTCGGACATTTCATCGCATGGTGAGTTGCTCCATTGGCAGAGGCGTGAGAGGCGCGACTCACAGACGATGGCTGCTCCCGCGATCAACAACCACAACGAGTTGCCGCAATGGTCTACCTGAACAGGATTTACACCAAAACCGGAGACGCTGGCGAGACCTCACTAGGCGATGGCAGCCGAGTCCCCAAGACGCACTCCCGCATTGCGGCCTATGGGGGCGTGGACGAACTGAATTCGGTCATCGGGCTGGGAATCGCTGCGGGAATGCCCGAGGAGCTGGCCACCCCGTTGCGGCGAATCCAGAACGACCTGTTCGACCTGGGAGCTGATCTCTGCGTTCCAGTGAGCCCTGAACCCTCGGAGTACCCCCCGCTCCGGATGACAGAGTCCCAGGTGACTCATCTGGAGAAGCTGATTGACAGCTTCAATGCACGCCTGCAACCACTGACCAGCTTCATACTGCCCGGCGGCAGCGTGGCCTCGGGACATCTGCACCAGGCTCGCACGGTTTGTCGCCGAGTGGAAATTGGAGTCGTCAATTTCACGCTGTCGATGGGGGGAGCCCATGCTCTGACGGCTGTTTACCTGAACCGCTTGTCCGACCTCCTGTTTGTGATGGCGCGGATCGCGAATGATGAGGGACGCGCTGACGTGAAGTGGGTCCCAGGAGCGAATCGTTAACCGCTCTCGACCGCCAGCACCGGCCTCAAATCTTGACGGGGACGCTCTTTCCGTCTGCCAGTCCCGGCCGAAAACGGACCGGTGTGTCGTGTAGCGTGAACATCATGGCATCCTCGGTAAAGTCCTAAGAACCCTTTTGGTTTCTCCGGAAAAGATTCAAAGCATTTCACAATGGGAGAATCAGCGGTCCTCTACCAGTTGTGCGGGATTTAATTACTTCAAGGAACATCTCGCCGATGTTCCCACGCCAGAAGTTGCCTCAATTCCGCTTTCGAGTGAGGGGCGCACTACAGGACACGAACATGGAACGCTTCATCAACGACGCTGTGAGGACAACCCTCCACCATTACGAGCACGCAACTCCGTCCGATTTCGCCGCTCTGGCGCTCGCCATCATTGTAATCGGCTGGTTCATGACGCGATTTCACGGCGATTGATCAGACATCATTGAGCGGGCGCGGGGCGATTGCCACCCTGAAACGCCGCATCAGACTGTTTGATGATTTCGACGAATTCGTTGGTGCGATCGATCTCTTCCGCCTTCTCCGGTAACACGTACTTGAACGTATCGGGAGACACTGGCTGGTCCACTTGAATGTTCCGGAATTCCAAGGTCATCAGTGCACGCTGGCCTGTGACCTTGCCAGATTCGTCCACTTCGTTTTTCAGATACACAATCTTGAGCGGCACCGAGGTCTCCGCCTCGAAGAAAATCCGCACGCGGTCCGGAAAGAATGGCACGACCGTCGCCTTGGAGCTTCCCAGAGCGGCGTCAAACTTCCGCAGGACTTCCTGGTCCCAGGCCCCGTGGAAGACCCGGCACAGCTTCCCGTCGAACTCTTCTTCGGTCACTCGCTTGCCCACCATGCACCGGTCAATGGATGCCAGCATCGCAGGGAGTCCGCCGATCCCGAGTTCCGCTCCCTGGCTGGCCACCGGCAGGTTCAACGAAGTATCGCGCGCCGCCAGGATGCGCTGCACATCACGGCGGGTGAACTGACGCTCGGGGGCTTTATCGCCCGCACGTCCGATCGATTTTTCGGTGTGCAGAATCTGCCCATCGCAGACTTCGAGCAGTGATCCCTGCATCGTCCCCACGCGGACTCGGTATTCCAGACGCAACTTCGGATAGGGGGTCCCCGAGATATAGAGTCCCTCCGCCGTGAGCTTTCGGTCGCCTACCTGGATCTCCTGTCGCAACTCGGCCTGCAGAGATTGCCGGTCTTCCAGACGATGGCGAGCTTCCTCAAGTAGCGAATCTGCCTGGGCCACTTCCTCGGATGTCGGCTCCCCGGCTTCCGGTTTCGCCGCCGACGATTCGACAGAACTCTTTTCCTCATTGGGCTTTTCAGCGCTGGCAGGAGGATCCTGCAGTGCCTGAGCGGGGCGTGCCCCCACCCAGCTGAGCCCCATCAGGAGTGCAAAAACGCCCAAAGTCAGAATGGTTGGAGTTTTCATGTTGTCGCGAAAGTGACGGATTTGCCAAAGAATCCAGTCGCACCGAACCGAATAGAAAGACTGACTGCGTGTTGGCAGCGAATTTGGACCAGTGACTCTCATGCAAGATCACCAGTCCATGACGCTGACAGTCGAGGACGTTCAACCTCGACACAGATCAGCTCCCCCCATTGGGAGTGCGTCTGGGACGGAACCGCAACGGTCGGGATTGTAGCGGCAACAGCTCAACGGGGTCGACCGCAACCGGAACGATTCGACGAGTCCAGCTTCCATAAAGGGTGTGCGATGAGATTTTACTTCCTCGCATTGGGGACATTGGTGATCGTGTGCGTGGGATGCGCAGACGGTCAGCAATTGGTTCACAAAGACGAATACCATGCACCGCCGGCAGAGATGCTGGCACATCCGGGCCCCATGGTCGGAGGCCCCGGTCCCGGGGTGATGGCCATGAACTTCCCTCCACCGGGGATACAGCAGGCCCAGTATCAGTGTCCTCCGGGTGGCGGAGGTGGTTTCCCCGGTGGTGACGCCGGGTGCGGCCAGCAGACGACTCAGCTGCGTTTCCTCGGTCCCGAGGGCATGCAGATCGGCTGGCAGATTGGCCAGGGCTTCGCGGAGCACCAGATTACTGCTCCCGGCCGGTACAACTTCGCTCAGGGGGCGACCTATCGCCTGAAGCTGGGCGGGATTCCCGGACGTGAAGGCCTGACGGTCTATCCGACTCTGCACATCTATCCGACCCAGAGCCAGACGAGTGCGTATCTCTCGCACAACGCTCTGCCCCTGCGGGTCAATGACGAAGATCTCGATCAGATCGAGACCAACAACTTCGTCACCAAGGTCATCTACCTGCCAGATGCGAAGTATCAGGAACTGGCCATCGCCGGTGTCGAGGAACTCGTTTCGACCCGTCTTGGCCCAGGTCTCGATCCCGTCGCTGAAGCAGATCGTCGCGGCACCATCATGGCTGTCATCCGTATGGGTAACATGGACTATGAGATGCCCGGCCAGTCGAACGCTCTCAGCAAGAATGGCGAGAAGAAAGCGATCGATCTGGTGGACGGCGAAACCGGAAACTTCGTGCCTCCTCAGCCGATCGGTGACTTCCACCCCACAGGCGGAAACATCCCCGGTGACATGCTGATGGGCGGACCGCGTGGTCCTGGTCAGCCTCCTTACAACATGATCGCCGGAGTGAATGCTCCGATGTACGGTTACCCCTCAGTGGGAACCCCGATTGGTCTGCAAGGTCCTCCTCACATTCCACTCGGACGGCCAGCTGGTCTCAAGTCGCACACGGTTCGTAACCTGACCGATGTCGATATCGGAGAGCCAGTCGACCACCTGCTCTACGACGTGCGGCACGAGCCTGGGATCCGGATGCCACATCCGGCCAAGCATGTCGAGTACACCGAAACCCATCCGGTTTACCGTCCGGGTGAAACCTCAGTCCCGGCCTGGGCCAACTGAGACGCGACTCGCGGGGATCACTGGTGGGCGACACACCCACCCCGCCAGTGAACTCAATCCCCCAGAAGATGGAACTCGAAGCGGTGGGTCGTGGAATTCCCGACCCACCGTTTTTCTTTTGGAAGTGGTCAGTTTTCAGTTGTCAGTAATCAGTCCGAAGCGTCGTTCGAAGACCCACTGCTTACTCACCACTGAACACTGACAGCTGATGACTGAGAACTGACAACGTCTCTCCCGAGGCCACCATGCGAACGACGGCCCGCATTCTCTCAACACTTCTGATCGCTCTGGCGGGACTGAATTCGGTCCAGGCTCAGGAGCGAACCGGACGTTACTACCCGCTCGACCATCGCAAGCCATTGGGCGAAGTGGCCCGCTGGAACGCCAGCATTCGCCCCGCCGTGGCCAATTACGTCCAGCCGGTACAAGTCCAGCTGCCCTCAGAAGGTGATGTGACCTTCTATCAGGGCAGCGTCAAAGGCGCGATCGTTCTCCCAGCCCCGGCACAGGTTGGCATGCAGGTCGGCCACGCTTACCGAATCAAGATTTCAAACCTGCCCAACCACCCGGGCGTTGAACTCTACCCCACCATCGAACTGCTCGGCCGACTGCATCCGCCCGTCGAGCTGAAAGAGAAGTACCCGGTGCCTGTGGAGATCACGGCGGAAGAACTCGAAACCGCAATCAACGACCAGATGGTCACCAAGGTCATCTATCTGGAACAGCCTCAACTGGCCAATCC
>CANJZR010000390.1 GCA_947479075.1 Planctomycetaceae bacterium | reverse complement strand
GAAGCTCTTTGGAGGGCGGCTCAATCGGAGAGACGAGTTCCCATTCACCATTGGCACCCAACCGGAATCGGGCTCCGCAGGATAGATCAGATCTCCTCGAGACATACACCGACAAATAAGTCGGTTCATCTCGATTCGGCTTGTTCTGCTCGGAACGAGCTTGAACTTCATCACTCTTGTTTGATTTATTGAGGAGGAATATCAACCTGGTCGAATCTACTGGGATCTCGTCAGCTGCAAACTCCACAGAGAACTCGGCGATGTTCTCTGTGTGAATACCAATGATGCTCTTTTTATCGTCATTTCTTGTCGCTCGAATCAGTGCTGGTTTCCAGTGCTCCTGCAGCGCATTCAGAGTCACCCAGTGCGACTTGTTGTATTTCAATGTGGTCGTCGTGAACCTCACATCCCGTGGAGGTTCGTTATTTCGCATGCCATCGAGCGTCGCCAGCCGCTTCTCCATCTCTCCTCGTGCAGCTGGAGAGATGCTGTGAGCAGTCTTCGGAGCAATGATGTGTGTCAGCTCAAACCGCTCGTTCTCAGGCAGGTTCCAGCTGGCAGCGGCCATGATGTCGGCGGCTTGCTTCTGGCTGTCGATTTCCCCGCTGTACGCAATCGTCGGTAGCCCCCGCAGATTTCGCACCCACACCGGGCAGTCATAGCACTGCCACAGCTTCTCCTCGAACGGATAGGGGTGAAGCCCCTCTTTCTGGAAGACCTTGAGGAAGTCCGGCGTCTCCGAGAACCCAGCACCGGGATTGGCGGCGAACCACTTGTCGGGATAGTGCACCGCGAGATGCCACGCAGCTGCACCGCCCATCGAGAATCCGCGAATCGCCACCCGCTTGGGGTTGATCGGGTACTCGCTGAGGGCGTGTTCGAGAGCTTCCAGCGTGTCGACCTCGCCCGCGAGTTTGTTCGCGTTACAGTAGCGGCCAAACGGGTGAATCATCATCACGCCCGGAGCTGGTTCAGGGTAAGAGCTGGTCATCCTCGCTGCGATGAACTGCACTTCCAGCCCGCGCTCACTTCGTCCCCGACACCAGACGTCAGCACGCATTCCCTCGGTGAACGGACCGGGGCAAACGATCCCGTAAGGCTGCACTGTCCCATCAAGCTTCGAACGAAAGCCTCGGACCACCATACCTGTTGCAGCCCGCCAAGGTGTCGTGCCCTTGGCCAGTGCCTCCGCGCGAGCCAGCCCTTCCTTGAGCACATCCTTGGCCCGCTCCGCTTCCTTGGGGTCATAGAACCCGTCCTCGTCGAGAGCCAGACTCACCGCCCGGGCAAAGATCTCCACATCGGGCAGATACTTCTGCACCATTGGGTTAGTGAAAGCCCGGAGAGCCGCCAGCTTCTCATTCAACTGTTTGAGGTCGGATTGGAGGGCTTCGCGATCCGCCGGGTCGATCATCACACCCGGAGGAGGGACCTGACGCACCGTGTCGACATTGTTATCCGCCGGGCCATCGGCCAGAGCGAGTTGCCCGCTGACGACGCACATCGCGATACAAGCCACTTGAAATAACTTCATGTTCACGTCCCTCAACCAGATGTTTATCACTCCTGTGAATACTATCTGGCGATCAGGCACTTGGCCAACGGGCAAGGACCTCAGCCTCTGCGTTCGGACATCCGATACCTGACGGTTCTAAGGGAGGCGAAGCTCCTGCTGAGCCGCTAACGCAGGTGTGCGTCTCATCGCCATAGCGGCTCAGCAGGAGCTTCGCCCTCCCGGATGGAGCGTTGGCCCCATGAATCACCGTTCGGGATTCGACAGAAGCCACTCTCATCGGCAGACAGGGGGACCGACAGAGGAGTCTGCTCAACAGATCCGATATCATGCGGACATGACTTACGACTGGATCACTGATGAGCTGCAAGCACTCGACGCAGCAGGATTACGCCGCCGGACTCGCGTTTGTGAACCGCGACCGAACGGGCGTTGCCGAGTTGATGGGGCTGACCTCGTTAATTTTGCGTCGAATGACTACTTGGGATTGGCTGGTCATCCTCGCGTGATTGCTGCGGCCATTGATGCTACCGCCCGATATGGGGCGGGGGCTCGTGCAAGCTCGCTTGTCAGTGGGCGGACGCCGCTCCATGCAGAATTGGAACAGGCCATCGCCGATTTCGAGGGGACAGAAGCTGCGGTGCTGTTCCCCACAGGGTTCGCAGCCAACGTCGGGGCGATTGGCTCTCTGGTGGAAGTGGGCGACGTCGTTTTCAGCGATCGACTGAATCACGCGAGCCTGATTGACGGATGTCGACTGAGCAAGGTGAAGCTGCGGGTTTATTCACATGACGATCTGGGCCAGCTTGAGGATGAACTCGCGAAGACCCAAGATGCACGCCGCCGTCTGATCGTGACCGACAGCCTGTTCAGCATGGATGGTGATGCGGCGCCGTTGGCAGAACTCGTAAGAATCGCTGAACGTATTGGCAGCATGTTGCTGGTGGACGAAGCCCATGCGACGGGGGTGTACGGGCTCCATGGTCGAGGCTGGTGCGAAGAGGTTGGCGTTTCCGAATCGTCCTGTGTCCGGGTGGGGACTTTGAGTAAGGCGATCGGCTCGCAAGGTGGCTTTGTGGCCGGGTCCCAGCAGTTGTGTGACTGGATGAGAAACAAGGCGCGCACACAGATGTTCTCGACCTCGCTGACTCCGGGTGCGTGCGGTGCTGCTCTGGAGTCGTTGCGTCTCATTGTGGCCGAGCCGGATCGACGTGAGCACGTTCGCAGTCTGTCACGACTGCTGCGGGCAGAGTTAGTTGCCACAGGTTGGAGTGCTATCGGAGAGCCCGATTGCCCCATCGTTCCCCTGATCGTGGGCGAGCCGAACACAGCGGTGCAGCTGTCGGCACTGCTTCAAGAGCGGGGCTTTCTGGTGCCGGCAATTCGTCCGCCGACCGTACCACGCGGAACATCCCGGTTGAGAATGTCGCTCACGGCGGATCATACCCCCGAGGATATTCGTTTCTTTATTGATGTACTGGGACAGGCGAGGTCGGCTTGTGGGGGGTTGACGGACTCGTCTCAATCATGAGGCCAATGAACGGTTCAGCGTCTCACATGGCTCGGGACAGACAGGAATGTCTGTCCTACTGGGCGGATTCGTCGTGCTGCTCGGCGGCATCCGAGTCGTGATCATCAGATGAGGGTGCGTCGTCATGGCTACCTGCGGCAGCGGTAATCCGCTTAATCAGGATCGTCGCATAGCAACCGCGGGGCAGACAGAAGGAGAGCTGGAGTGATCGCTTCCCCTTGTAAAGGGTGTCCTCACCCTCGACTCGCGTCACGTCGGTCGCACGGATCACCGCAGCTCGCTCGCCCTTCGAGAAGAAGCTGTCGCGGGGGTGCTTGATCTTGATCTCATCGCGTGAGAGTCCTTCTGTGGCGAGTACCAGATCGGTCAGCGCCGTGATGGGTGCGTCATCCTCATAGATCGAACGCGACGACGGCAGCGGGATCATCAGCGTCGCTAGGTCGATCGTCGCGTTGGTCGGTAACTCCCGAAAGAACGGCGCGGGCCCCAAAGCCAAACGTACTTCGACGCGTTTTTCCTCGGGACAGGTCGACCGGATCGCGGTGGAGAGAATCTTGTTCCACAGGTGGCTCTGAAAGGCCGAGAGATACAAGCTGCGCATGTCTTGCCGCACGCGTGCCCACGCTCCCTTGAAGTCCTGAGGATGCTGCACGAGGTAGCTGATAATGCTGCGACGGTGAGAACGCCCCAGCCGCTTCATGACCGTAGGCCAGTCGCCCCAGTGGTCTCGCAGCGTGGCCTTCTCCCGCTTTTCCGCTGAGCGGTCATGCGGTGATTCCGCAGCCAGCCCGAGCCAGAGCGTTTTCTCGTAGTCGCCTGCAATCCAGGGCCGGGCAATGAACTCACCCGCCGAAGTGACTGACCCGAATCGCTGGTCGTCAAAGTAATTCGGCAGTCCCCACACAGCGACTTCATCGAGTGCTGAGATAGCTCTCTGGCATTCCTCCGCCTCCATATCCCGCATCACGATCTGGAAGCGATTGGCCGAGATGTTCGTCGGGTGGAACGGTTCGTCTGACTGCCCCAGATAGCCGAGATCCCATTGGTCTCGTTGAGCATTACGAGCCGGGCCGCGATGCACGGTGACAAACTGCTTCGTCACCGCGTGCCGATCCTTGAGCCCGCCATACGAGAGCTTCTCACGTGGAAGCTTCCACATCTGCAGCAGCTGAGTGATGGCCTCGGGCGTGCCGATTCCCCGCTTGGTAAGTTCGTAAACCGCGAACTCCCCCTTCGCGCGGATCGGAAACTCCGACAGCTCGGTGACCAGAAAATCCTCAGGGCGACATTTCAGCTTCATTCGGGGAGTTTATCGAATG
>CANJZR010000389.1 GCA_947479075.1 Planctomycetaceae bacterium | reverse complement strand
TATCTCCAACTGGGTCAATGGGACAGCACCGCGGCCATCTTTCAGGAGGAGGCCCGCCTGCGTGCCGATGAACAGGCCGATCTGACAAACACGACAGCCTCGGCGTTTCTTGGACTGACGATGACCTGTTGCCAGTGTCATGACCACAAGTACGACCCGCTGTCGCAGGCCGACCATTATCGGCTGCGAGCGTTCTTCGCCGGAGTGAAGCGGCGCGACGATCTGGTAATTGAACTCCCGGCTGAACGAGCTGCCATCGACGCTCACAATGCAGCTCTCGATCTGGAAGCAGCACCACTCAAGGAAGAGCAATCAAAACTCGACAAAGAGAAGGAATCCGAAAAGCCACGCCTGGAGGAGCTGCAGAAGAAGATCGCCGAGATCGATTCCCGGCGTCGTCACCCAGCCGTCACGATGGGGGCCACTGACCAGACCGAACCTCCCGCGACGCATGTTTTCTACCAGGGCGATTTTCACACTCCCAAGGAAGAGGTGGCTCCCGGCTTCGTGTCGGTGATCCTCCCTGGACCAGCCAAGATCGAATCCCCGCGTCCCGAGACGACCGGGCGGCGGCTGGCTCTCGCGAACTGGATTGTTTCACCCGAAAACCCCTGGACCGCGCGGGTCCTCGTCAACCGCATCTGGCAGCAGCACTTCGGTACCGGGCTGGTAGCGACTCCGAACGATTTTGGGTACAGCGGAACCAAACCGACGCATCCCGAGCTGCTCGACTGGCTGGCATTGGAGTTCACCCAGCAGGGCTGGTCGGTGAAGCAACTGCACCGGTTGATTGTGACCTCGGCGACTTATCGCCAGCAGTCACGCGATCGGGAAGAGGCCCGGGCTGTCGATCCTGACAATCATCTGCTGTGGCGGCAGAACGTGCAGCGGCTCGATGCAGAGACGCTCCGCGACAGCCTGCTGGCTGTTTCGGGGCTGTTACAGAAAGAGGGTGGCGGCAAAGCCCGGTGGCCCAAGGTGCCCGATGAACTGCTCTATGCTCAGCCGGGCATCCAGGAAGCCATTAAGGGCGAAGATGGCGGCCGCATGCAGGGATGGTTCACCGACCCGCCGGAGGCCACCGATGTGCGCAGCCTGTATCTCGTGCGGAAACGCTGCCTGCCGATCCCGTTCCTCCAGGCGTTCGATCTGCCCGACACGACAGTCTCATGTGCCCGTCGTGACAGGACGGTTGTTGCTCCGCAGGCCCTCATGTTGCTCAATAGCGAAGACGGGATTCGGTACGCCCGGGCGCTGGCTGAGCGGCTGCTGAATGAGGAGAGGGCAATGGGTGAGGGGCACGCGGGGGGGCTCGATACGTTGGGCCCGGCGATCGTTCAGCGAGCCTTCCGCGACACGCTCTTCCGGAAACCCGATACGGAAGAAGAACGCCTGAGCCTGGAGTTCCTGAAATCACAGGCCGAGCAGCATCGTACTGCCGGTGAGCCCGAGGCGGCGGAGTTGAAAGCTGTGGTTGATCTTTGCCGGGCCGTGTTGAATCTGAATGAGTTTGCATACTACGACTGAGACGATCTCACGTTCGCTGTGAATTGAATTGTAGTCGAGTCAACCTATTACCTTGCTCAAAGGCGATCCGTGTATAGACTAGCACGTGACCTTTCCCGCAGTTCGCCGAACACTTCTTGAATTGAGTGGTGTAATGAGATCTTTAATTCTCATGTTCATAGTGTGCCTGCTGGGTTGTGAGGATAAGTCCTCGCTCTCGACTCCGACGCATACGGTCACTGTTCCTGCCCATTCTCAACCCGCTCAACCCACACAGCGCGCTCCCGAGAAAGAATCACAGGCAACTCAAAAGTGCCTCGTTGACGCGAAAGCGGGATTTGTGACGAAGATTGTGAGATCCGATGATCCTTTCGGCCCCCCTGATGTTCCCACTGGGCCTGAATTCAAATTGATTCAATATAAGTCGCCTGTCGGAGATCTCCCCGCATATGTCGTACCTGACCCCGGAGACTCTCAGAAACATCCCGCGATTGTGTGGATTACTGGCGGAGACTGTAATTCGATTGGTGATGTCTGGACTGCCAAAGATCGAGAGGACGACCAGTCTGCGTGTGCTTTTCGCAAGGCTGGGATCATTATGATGTTTCCTTCTCTTCGGGGTGGAAATGAGAATCCAGGTCAGAGAGAGGGGTTCTTCGGAGAGGTTGACGACATACTTGCTGCGACCGATTACCTGGCGGGATTGCCCTATGTAGATCCGGAGAGAATCTACCTGGGAGGACATAGTACGGGCGGAACGCTGGTCATGCTGGTGGCTGCCAGTACTGATCGCTTTCGTGCAATCTTCTCCCTGGGACCGGTGGCAACAGCCCAGCAGTACGGAGGACGGTACATCTACTGCGATCCCAATGACGAACGTGAGATCGAACTCCGATCTCCTGTCGCCTGGTTACACTGTGTTAAATCGCCAATGTACGTCATGGAAGGAGCAGAGAGTGAAAATTGGACTGGGGCTTCGTTGGTGATGTCCCGGTTCAACAGGAACCCTCAGATTCGCTTTTTTCCAGTGCCCGGTCATGACCATTTCAACGTTATTGCCCCGCTGACGGAACTCTTCGCCAGCCAAATCATTCAGGGGGAAGTGAACATCACTCCTCAGATGATTCAAAATCTTCGGTGAGCCAAAGTCACACATCCTCTTCAGCCCGTACCAGACCCGAAGGCTGATTCAAACTTACGTAATCGTCCCCGAACCGCCGAAGAGAGCGTCTCCCGAACGTACATCGAGCACGCGGGCGGGGGCGGGCTTGGCATGGGATCTCAGCTGGCCGAGCGGGATGAACTGCCCGACTGTGGTGTCGTAGCCATAGACATCGCCCGACTCAATCTCGTACATCCAGGCATGCAAGCTGAGTTCCCCCTGTGATAGCGCGACCGCTACTGCGGGATGGGTCTGGAGGTTTTCCAGCTGGGTCAGAACGTTCTCCTCGGCGGCGATCTCGTACAGGTCCTCTTTCGGCTTGTCCTTGTACTTCGATTTCACGATGCGACGAGTTGCTTCCGCATGCTTCAGCCAGTCGCGCACTGCGGGCATGTCCTCCAGCTGATCGGGATTAAGCAGCCCCTTGATCGCACCACAGTGGGAGTGGCCACAGACCACGATCTGCTTCACTCCGAGACCAGCGATGGCGAACTCAATGCTGGCGATCTCACCTCCCGCTGTTCCGGAATAGGCGGGAACGATGTTCCCGGCATTCCTCAACACGAACAGGTCACCCGGCTCGGTCTGCGTAATCAGATTCGGATCGATACGCGAATCGGAGCAGGTGATAAACAGCGTCTCGGGGCTCTGTCCCTTCGCCAGTCGCTGGAACAGTTCCTGCTGGGTCCGGAAGACGTTTCCCTGGAAGTTATGAACACCAGCGACGAGTTGATGGATAGCCATGACAGCGCATTCTCCAAGTGTGACGATTTGGCTCACACACGTTACGGAGAACCTTCCGCTGTGCAAAGCCCGGTCGTGGGAGTGAATCGGGTGTTTTTGCCGATACGGCTCGGACGATGACACAGGTGTGCCAGCCGTTCCTCGGTGGAGAACAGGTCGATGCCCCCCCGCAAACGTCCCGTTGAGGCGAATCCGCAAACTTCGCCTACCCACCCTCGTGCGCATTTCCAGCCTTTCCAGCAATATCTGGCGGCGGAATGTGGCATGTCGGTCAACACGATCGCTGCCTATCGCAACGACCTTCAGCAGTTCCTGACCTGGCTTGAATCTCAAAAAGTAATGTCGGTTCTGCAGGTCGATCTCCAGCTGATGAGCGGATACCTGCAGCACCTGCATGAGGCCGGTCTGGCCGCCAGCAGCGTGGCGCGCAAGCTGGTCGCACTCAAGATGTTCTTTCGGTACCTGATTCTGGAGCAGGTCGTCACCGAAAGCATGATTGACCTGATCTCCTCACCGAAGCTGTGGCAGTACCTGCCCACGGTGCTGAGTCCGGAGATGGTCGAGCGGTTGCTGGCAGCCCCCTGTCGCGAGGACCGCTATCCGCTACGGGATCGGGCCCTGCTCACGATGCTCTATGCGACCGGCTGCCGAGCCTCCGAGGTGGCAAACCTGAAGCTCTCGGACGTCCGGCTGACCGAGCGGTATTGCCGGTGTCTGGGCAAGGGGAACAAGGAGCGAATCGTCTCCCTCAACCCGGTGGCGGTTGCAGCTGTCGAGGCCTATCTACAACATGAGCGCCCCCAGTTGCTCCATGAGCGTGAGCAGGAGGCACTGTTCCTTACGCGATCAGGCAACACGCTGACACGCATCAATGTCTGGCACCTCGTAAAGCGTTATGCAGCTCGGGTCGGCTGCAGCCAGAAAATCAGCCCACACACATTGCGTCACAGCTTCGCCAC
>CANJZR010000388.1 GCA_947479075.1 Planctomycetaceae bacterium | reverse complement strand
CATTGTGCTCGTGCGTGGCGGTCGTGTTCGCGACCTTCCCGGTGTGCGCTACAAGATTATCCGCGGTGTGCTCGACACCCTGGGCGTGTCGGCTCGTCGTCAGGCTCGTTCCCGTTACGGTGCGAAGCGTCCGAAGGCGAAGTAGTACGTGTCAATTGGTCCTTGTGTGTTGTGACTGATGCAGGGCTCGGTTCGGCGGCATCATTTGTAATTGTGAGTGGAAAACCTCGATGTCCAAGAATTTCACCGCCAGTGAAGATCAACTCCAGCCCGATGCCAAGTATGGCTCGTTGCTCGTGTCAAAGTTCGTGAATTGCATGATGCGGGACGGGAAGAAGTCGGTCGCTCTGCGCGTCTTCTACGATGCCCTCGAGATCATCAAGAAGAAGCTGCCCGACGCCAGTGAACTGGAAGTCTTCCAGCACGCCGTCGACAACGTAAAGCCAGCCATCGAAGTTCGCTCCAAGCGAGTCGGTGGTGCGACTTACCAGGTTCCGACGCCCGTCGGTGCCCGCCGTCAGCGTGCTCTAGCGATTCGCTGGATTCTGGAAGCTTGTCGCGGTCGCAAGGGTCGCGGAATTGCGAATTCCCTCGCCGATGAGTTCATGGCTGCCTACAAGCGTGAAGGTGCTGCCATGACCAAGCGGGAAAACGTCCACAAGATGGCCGACGCGAACAAGGCATTCGCTCACTTCGCATGGTAGTTTGCAATCAGTTCTGATTGCAGTGCGTTTCATGCGAGCCAAATCACGGTTCTCTCAAGGAGGCTCCTGGAAACGGGTGCCTCCTTCTGCTTTGGGGTGGTGAGAATTCTTCGTGATCGCGTGATTGCCAGTTTGTTGACTCGTGCGGGTTCGCACTGACTCTGTTCATTCTCTAGAGGTTTCCCGTGGCCACGACCATTGCGACCCCCATTGAAAAGATCCGGAATATTGGCATTGTGGCCCACATTGATGCGGGCAAGACCACGACGACCGAGCGGATTCTGTACTACACCGGCGAGTCCCACCGGATGGGAAACGTCGACGATGGCACTACGACGACTGACTTTGACCCGGAAGAGGCTCAGCGCGGGATTACGATCTATTCCGCCGCGATTTCGTGCCGTTGGAAAGATGTGTTTATCAACCTGATTGATACTCCCGGGCATGTGGACTTCACTGCCGAAGTGGAACGCAGTTTGCGCGTGCTGGACGGGGCCTGTGTGGTCTTTAGTGCCGTTGAGGGTGTTGAAGCTCAGAGTGAAACTGTCTGGCGACAGGCCAATAAGTACAACGTGCCTCGCATCTGTTTTATTAACAAGATGGACCGCATCGGAGCGAGCTTTGAGCGTGTGTTGCAGCAGATGGAGCGGCGTCTGAATGCCGTGCCGCTGCCGCTGTTTATCCCCATGGGGGCGAGTACGACATTCAAAGGCATCATCGATCTGATTCAGCGTAAGGCCATGTATTTTGACGAGGCTTCGCTGGGCAAGAAGATCGAGATCACGGATGTCCCCGAGGAGTTCAAAGATGCGGTGGAAGAGTGGCGTGGCAAGCTGATTGAGTCGGTCGCAGTGCTCGATGACTCGGCGATGGAAATGTATCTGACTGATGGGGATTTGCCGGTCGACATCATTCATTCACTGCTGCGGAAGGCAACCCTGGCGGGCAAGGTGCAGCCGACGTTCTGTGGGACGTCGTTGCACTACTGTGGCGTGCAGCCTCTGCTGGATGGCGTCGTGGAATTCCTTCCCAGCCCTCTCGATCGGCCACCGGTGGAAGGGGAGAATCCCACGGCTCGCAAGCAGACGGAGCTGCGAGTGACGCGCAAGCCTGATCCGGAGGAGCCATTTGCTGGCTTGGTCTTCAAGATTCAGGCCGACAAACATGCTGATCTGTGCTGGGTGCGGGTCTATTCGGGCGTTCTCAAGAGTGGATCGCGGCTGCTGAATCCCCGCACAGGCAAGAAAGAGCTCATCAGCCAGCTGTGGCATATCCAGGCGGATGCCCGAGAGAAAATTGAGACTGACTTTGTGGGGCCCGGTGGTATTGCCGGTGTGGTGGGGCCCAAGGAAGTGGTGACTGGCGATACGCTCTGTGATCAGAAGCATGGAATTCTGCTGGAGTCGATCGTCTTTCCGGAGACGGTGATTTCGGTGGCTGTGGAGCCGGAAACGAGCGATGACCGGAAAAAGTTGGAAGAAGCACTGGCTCGCCTGGCGAAGCAGGATCCCACTTTTCGGGCCAAGGTCAGCGAAGAGACGGGCCAGACCATCATTAGCGGGATGGGTGAGTTGCACCTGGAGGTGCTGCAAAAGCGACTGCAACGCGACTTCAATCTCAATGTGAAGGTTCACAAGCCCCGTGTTTCGTATCGTGAAACTGTCCGCAGTGCGGCGACCGGCGAGGGTGAATTCCATCGCGCGGTGCAGGGCGTGGTGCAGCAGTTTATGGTCAAGGTCCGCGTTGAGCCGTTTGAGGGCAAGGAGCCGATCTCAGTGGCGAGCGAGCTGAAGCACGATGCTCTGCCGCTGGATGTCGCAAAAATCGTCTCGCAAGCGGTGCTGGAGGCTGCTCAAGCGGGGGGTGTGGTTGGTTATCCGCTCATGCACGTGAAGTTTACGGTGGTGTCAGTGAACTACGTGCCGGGTGAGTCGACCGAAGAGGCCATCCGTACAGCTGTATCCCAGGCGGTGTATGCGACTTTGGGGAAGGCGGATGTCGGATTGCTGGAGCCGATCATGAAGCTCGAGGTTCTGACTCCCAGTGAATACATGGGGAACGTACAGGCCGATCTGAATCAGCGTCATGCGAGAATCATCGGCGCGGAGCCGCGTGACCACCTGACTGCACTGGAGGCGGAGGCTCCGCTCTCGCGGATGTTTGGGTACTCGACGCAGGTACGGAGTCTGTCGCAGGGTCGCGCTTCGTATTCGATGGAGCCACTAAAATACGATTTTGCCCCACAATCGGTGCTGGATGAGATGATGGGGCGGTGAGATTTGTTATACTCCCGTTACGAATGGCGGGGGAAACGAGCTCGCCGGTTCGTAAAGCTGTGGTGTTGGTCGCGATGCAACTGTTTTTTCAGCATGATGTTGTGAAAATCGGTGAGTAGTGCGGATGGTGCGAAAAGAGGTTTAGTACTCTTTTCCACGAAAGCAATCGCGGTACGTTGACAATTGCGACGAGCAAAATTACCATTTCTCGCTTCCCGCTTCGGACGGTGCTGATTCGGGGTCGCGAGAAGATACGCAAGTCGTTGGTTCAAGGGGATTTACGTGGCCGGTAGCCGCATTCGCATTCGAATGGAAGCATACGACCATTCCGTCCTGGATTTGTCGGCAAGTGACATTGTCGACACGGCCAAGCGAACTGGTGCGGTGGTCCATGGACCTATTCCGTTGCCCACAAAGATTGAACGTTACACGGTGCTTCGGTCTCCGCACATTGACAAGAAGTCCCGTGAAACCTTCGAAATCCGCACTCACAAGCGGGTGATCGACATTGTTCAGCCAACCGGCAAGACCATCGACGCGCTGAATAAGCTGTCGCTGCCGGCGGGAGTGGATATCAAGATCAAGGCTTCGACGTAGTCGAGTCAAGTGGTTGCGGCGGTGTGGTGGCTGAGTTGACCTCGGCACCGGTGTCGCCAGTCGTGGATGGTTGTGTGTTGGAATCTGTGTCGCAGTGAGGTTTGACATGCCGGTGGGACTTCTTGGCCGCAAGATTGGCATGACTCAGGTTTACGGTCCTGAAGGACAGTCAATTGGTGTGACTGTGCTTGAGGTGGGGCCTTGTCATGTTCTGCAGCTGCGATCTGTGGAGCGTGATGGCTACGAAGCCGTGCAGGTGGGGTTTGCTGACAAGCTGAGTCGGAAGGACTTGGCTCGTGATCCAGCTTCCCGTCAGCGGAGCCGTGCCACGCGAGGTGAGCGTGGCCAGGTTGTCGCTCTGGCTGGGAAGAAGTCCAAGGCCCGCGAGGCCTCTGGCGTGGCTGCGGTGCCTAAGGCTGGGTGTGAGCCACAACGATTCATTCGCGAGTTCCGCACAGACGGTGAGCAGCACGGGTGTGAAGTGGGTCAGGTTCTGACCGCCAACGCACTTGAAGGTGTCACCTACGTCGACGTGATTGGAACGAGCAAGGGGCGTGGTTTCTCCGGTGTTATGCGTCGTCATAACTTCTCCGGTCAACGCGCCTCTCACGGTGTGAAGAAGTGCCATCGCAAGCCTGGGGGTATCGGTGCTGCTACCGATCCTTCCCGCGTCTGGAAGGGCAAGCGGATGGCCGGTCGGTTTGGTGGTGATCGCCGGACGACTCGGAATCTGAAGGTTATGCGAATTGATGCGGAAAATCACATGCTGCTGGTCAGTGGCCCGGTTGCCGGACCAAATGGCGG
>CANJZR010000387.1 GCA_947479075.1 Planctomycetaceae bacterium | reverse complement strand
GGCCCGATACGGGGCTGGCCGGGACTTATCAGATTGCAGCGGGGCCCCCAGTGAATCGCCAGAAATCATTCGCAGTGAATCCGGATGTTCGCGAGAGTGATCCCCGGGTGCTGACTGTCGAGACACTGCGTCGTAGTCTATTGGCGGGAACTGCGTTCGAGTGGGTCACCGATATTCGGGCCATCACCCGCGAAGAAGAGGCACAGGTGACCGGGCAGGCGACTTACGCTCGCCCGCTGATCGGCGGCGTCATCGCTCTGCTGCTGGTGGAGCTATTGCTGGCGTGGAGGTTCCGCTGGGGGGCACTTGCACTGGCCAGTGTGGTCTGCGGGGCGTTGTTGCTCTGGATGACAACTTGACAACGGAGGAGGGCGACACGTAAGAAGGAGTGAACCTCTCAGGACATTTCTACCTATGTCATCACACCTACCCACTGATCAACCCGGTCCCGACGAAATTCGCTGGAGCGAACTGGCCCGGACTGTGGAAGAATTCCACGAAAAAACCATCGCGATCGCGGATGACTTCGCGCAGATGGTCCCCCGGCTCCGTGAACATGGGACGCCGTTGACGACGACCTGGAAGCGGCAGTACATCGAGTGGAACGATCGACGGAATCAGATTGCCACCGAGGTTGCGACCCGTCTCGGCGTGCCGTCGGTGAATGAGAAGTCGTTCGCCGAGTGGAAAGAGGCCATCGAGCAGAGACGCGACGAATTGCGAGCGATCCGTGAACGTGACATCGCGGCGGTCCGCACAGTGGCAAATGTGATCCAGCGAGTTCAGGGGCTCAGTTCCACCGATACTCTGCTGAATAACTCTTCCGAGGTCACGCAAGCTCGCACGCTGGCCACAGTCCTGCTGGAGCGGCTGGGCGACCCAGCCACTCGCACTGTGGTGCTCGAAGACGCAGCCACGATGAAGGGGATGTGTTCGCTGCTGCTGCTCGCTGATGGAACCGCGGACCACGAAGCCGAAGAGCAGGCCGTCACCGATGTCGATGCCATGTTCGGCCGTAAGCTGTCGATTGCACTACTGCGTGGACGGATCACAGCTCCGGCAGTGTCGGTTGAAACTCAGCCGGGTGCCGCCGACTCACCGCTCGGTTCCAACGAAACCCTCGCCGCCGGGTAATCGGGCGAGCGGGGTGGCGTCAGCCCCCCGGTGCCTGGGCACTTGGCGTTGCGATAAGAGTGGTCTGCGAGAAGTTGACCATCATCAGCACCATCCGGCTGACGCTGGACGCTCGCCTAGCGATCCCAGATCCGCACATAGGGTCGTTCTTCCACGCCGCGATACCTCGCCCTGGGGCGGATCACATGGTCGCAGTCGGCCTGCTCAATGACGTGAGCACACCATCCGGCGATGCGGGCTGCGGCGAAAATCGGGACGTAGAGTTCGCGGGGCAGACCTAAGTAGTGCAGTAGCCGCGAGAGTGACCAGTCGATGTTCACCGGCAACTTGCGCTCTTCCCAGACCGCCCGCTCGATGGCATCAGCAATCTCTTCCATGGGCTCGCAGCCGCATGCCCCGGCCAATTCGGCACAATGCGTTTCCAGCAAAGCCGCGCGGGGGTCACAGTCCTTATACACCGGATGGCCAAATCCGGGGATGATCGAGTTCGATTGGCAGGCCTCGCGGGCCCACTCCGTTGCTCGGTCGGGAGACTCCACGGATTGGATAATATCGAGAACGCGATCGTCACCGCCGCCATGTCGCGACCCGGCCAGTACTCCCAGCCCCGCTGTGACAGCTGCATACAGGTCGCCGCCCGTTGAGCCGACCATGCGTGCGGCATAGGTCGACGGGTTGAATTCATGCTCTGCAGCTGCGATCAGCGCCGAATCGAACGCCCGTTCAAACAGGACAGGGGGCTCCTTGCCGGTGATCAGGTAATAGAAGTTGCCCGCATATCCCAGGTGCATCGCCGGAGCTGGAAGCGGTCCCCCACTGCGTAGCCGATGCCACGCCGCGATCAGCATCGGAACTCGGGCGAGCAGGCGGACCGCCTGGCTATGGCCACTGTCGAGCGGGCCGTCGCTCGTCTGCGGGTCGAAGTGAGCCAGCAGGCTGACTCCAGTTCTCAGGGCCTCCAGCGGAGTGACATGCAGCGGCAGGCTTTCCAGCACAGCTGTCACCGGTTCGGGGAGTTCCATTTCCTCAAGCATGATGCTGCGAAAGTCGGCCAGTTCTTCTTCCGTCGGCAACTCTTCATGCAGCAGGAGGTAGCAGACTTCCTGGTAGTTCGATTCTTCCGCCAGGTCGTGGATGCAGTACCCGCGATAGATCAGCCCATTGTCGAGCGAGGAGATATTGGTCTCCCCGGCAATCACCCCACGCAAACCGGGGTGGTACAAATCGAGCGCCATGGGGACATCCTTGAAGGAGAACGGGCTTCCTGCCAGGGCACAGGCCGTCAGACGTTCACATGAGCAGCCCAGTCTTAGGACCAAACTGCGAGATGTCTGCAGCCGCATCATCGCGGCTGCTGGCACTGCATGCGAACATTGACCTGTTTGAACGGGGGAGGCGCGACGACTCGCAAAGCGAATCTGACGTGTCACGAACGGAAGGGGCTCGGACTGAGTCCCTTGAGGGACCCACTGTACCACCGGTTTTCCGGAATCGAAAGCGACGACGGTACCAATCCTGTGAGGCACTTTGCAGCTTGGTACTTTGGGTGAAATTGCGTTCCTGGAGGAGGGTGAACCATCTCGTTAATCCTTCCGTCATAGCTCGTACGTTTGTTCCTAAGTCAAAATCTAGTTAAAAGAAACGTTCAGCAGTCACGTTGGAGACTGTCAGCGGGAGCGTAGGCTCGTGTCTTTTCGGCACGCATCTTGCCTGTTAGATATGTGTCCAACTTGTGTAACTGCCATTTTGGCTGTGTGGGAGATTGCGCCCAATGAGTTCTGAACCGCAGAGTACTGACAAGACCGCCATGATTGAGGCCCGGGGCCTCAGCAAGTTCTATGGCAATTTTGCCGCGACTCGCGATGTCACATTCTCGATCCCGCAAGGTCAGGTCGCGGCTTTCCTCGGACCGAACGGTGCCGGAAAGTCGACCACGATGAAGCTCCTGACCGGCTTCCTCGCTCCCAGCGAGGGAGAGGCGTTCATCGGTGGATATAACGTCTCCACCAACCGGCTCGCAGCTGCGGAACTGGTGGGATACCTGCCCGAGAATGGTCCGCTGTATCCCGAAATGACTCCGAAGGGACTGTTGCGATATTGCGGCGCGGCACGCGGGCTGTCGGCTGGCACGCTGGCGGAGCGGCTCGATTTTGTCGCACAGAAGTGTTCGCTGGGTGATGTATGGGGTAAGCCCATCAGCAAGCTCTCACGCGGTTACAAACAGCGTGTGGGAATGGCCCAGGCCCTGCTCCACGATCCGAAGGTGCTGATCCTCGACGAACCGACCAGCGGTCTCGATCCGAACCAGACCTTCCAGGTGCGTGATCTGATTCTCAGCCTCGCCAAAACGAAAACGATTCTGCTTTCGACCCACATTTTGACGGAAGTCAAAGCGGTGTGCAGTCGAGTCATCCTCATTAATGGGGGCCGACTGATCCTCGATGGTTCCGTTGAGGATATGGAAGGCAAACAGCACGATATGGAACAGCAGTTCCGGTCACTGACCGGTCGGCCAGCCTGATCCACGGGTTGAGTTCAGAGTGGGTTCCCCTCGATTTTGAGTGGGGCTTGGTGTTGGTCTCCCGGCACGCGTCGGGAACAGGCAACAAACAACGGTCAGCTGGAGCTGGCCTTCTGTCAGATAGCGGAAGATGCATATGCGACTCCATGTGATCCTTGCAGTTCTGAAGCGAAACGTCGCCAGCTATTTCACAGGCGTCCTGGGATATCTGTTCATCACGGCGTTCGTGGCTCTGGCTGTGGCGCTGGCGTTCGATGGACGATTCTTCACGAACAACGACTGCTCGCTCGACCGGCTCAGTGAGAACTTCCACTGGCTGCTGCTGTTCATCGTTCCGGCGATCACCATGACCGCCTGGGCGGAAGAACGCCGTCAGGGGACTGACGAGCTGTTGTTCACGCTCCCGGCCAATGACTTTGAGATCCTGATCGGCAAGTACGGAGCTGTGCTTGCGGTCTACACCGTGGCACTGTTCTTCACCTTCCCGCTGATCATCGCGCTTCAGATTCTGGGGAGTCCAGACTACGGAGCCCTGTTCGCGACCTACACGGGATACTGGCTGGCGGGAGCAGCGATGCTTGCCGTCGGCATGTTTGCCAGCTCGTTGACGAACTCGTCGACCGTGGCCTTCGTGCTGGCCGCTGTGATCTGTGCCCTGTTCGTCTTTATTGACGAGATGGTGGCCCTGCGATCGTGGCTGGAAGATCTCGGGATTCGCGAGCCACTCGGCGTCAGCGG
>CANJZR010000386.1 GCA_947479075.1 Planctomycetaceae bacterium | reverse complement strand
CTGGATTTCGCTTTCCGGAAGTGCGTACGGATCGAATGAGAGATGATCTGCCATGAGGATTCACTTGGTGAGCGCTGCCAACTGAAGAGTGGCTCACACTTATAATCCTCCGCTGATCTGACAGCAACGAGGCAGACCGTGAACGATGCTGCGAGTGACGGAACCAGCTCCCCAGGGCCTCGCCATTATCACTTACAGCACATGCACGACGACACAGGTAATGTTGTCGCGCGAGCCACCTTGCTGTGCGGCTTCGACAATCTTCTGGGCGGCTGTCTGCGGGTCATTCGTATTCGCCAGCAGGTCGCGAATCACGGCATTCGATGCACCATCGGTCACACCATCGGAGCACAGCATGTACCGATCCCCGGACTGCGGATTGACGGGCTTCGGGTCCGATCCACCACTGCCTTCCTTCGTGCCGAGGTATTTATAGAGGACGTTTTTATAACGGTGTGTCAGCGCGTCTTGGGCTGAAATCGTCCCGGCATCGACAAGCGCCTGGGTCAGCGAATGATCCTTGGTCAGCTGTTCGAGCTTTCCATCGCGGAGCCGGTATGTCCGGCTGTCGCCGACCCCCCCGACGAAAAACTGTCCTGCCACGTTTACGATGAACGTGACGGTCGTTCCCATGTTGTGATAGCGCGAGTCGAGGCCCCCCAGGGCCATGATCTCGCTGTTCGCATGGGAGACGGCTCGTTCGATGGCGGTCACGGTGGTCTTCGCATCCGACTTCAGGAAGTCGACCCACTGCTCGAGGCGTTCCGAGATCAGTTCAATCGCCATCTCGCTGGCCTTCTCACCAGCGCTCTGTCCCCCCATCCCATCAGCCACCAGAAAAAATCTGGCCTTGGGGTCGACGTGACAGTTGTCTTCGTTGTTGTCGCGAAAGTTGCCCGTGATGCTCACGTGGCCGACTTTCAGCGAAACCTGACCAGCCATGAGGGTCTGGCTCCTGAGGGGATGGATCTCGATCCGGATTAGCGCAAAGCTGTCGCTATCCTATGGATCGTACCATCTCTCCCACAGAAAACGTATGAGAATGGTGTGGCGGCATCCACTCCTGTCAGATGCCGGACAATCTTCCTACAGAAAGACCTGTGACGGAGGGGTTTTTCCAATTTTTCCGGTTGTCCCAGTGATGTTTTTGAGCTGTGGCGTCGCTCCGGTCAGTGAGAAACAGGAGCGAAGAGGTCTTCAATCCGCTCACCAGTGCATCACAAAACCGCCGTCGACGTTGATCGTCTGGCCGGTGATGTTGCGGGCTTTCTCAGAGGTCAGGAAGACAATCATGGCGGCGATGTCTTCCGGGGTCTGCCAGCGGCCCAGTGGCACGATGGAGCGGATTTTCGAGGTCGCCCATTCGTCATAGCTGAGGCGGGACTCGGCGGGTTGCTGATCGTGCCAGGCCTGCCACACCGACCGATTGAGCGGGGTCTGGACCATGCCAGGACAGACGCTGTTGACGCGGACGTTGGACTTCGCGAGATCCTTGGCCATGCACTGCGCAAAATTGATATTCGCAGCCTTGGCGGCACTGTAGGGCGGGTCCGTTTGAGACCCGATCTGGCCTGCCACACTGGCCAGAAACACAAATGCCCCCGATTGCCGCTGCTGCATCCTCGGAGCAAAGGCATGGGCCACATGCACCATGCCCAGAATGTCGACTTCCAGCACACGCCCCCAGTCGGCAGGCTCCATGTTGGTAAACGGAAATCCGAATTTTCCCGATCCGATAGCGGCACAATGGATCACGCCGTCGAGGGGACCAAAGTGGTCGAAGGCCAGCTGTTCAGCCTGCTTCACGCCTTCGAAGTCGGTGATGTCGGACTGGAGGAAATGGAGCTGGTCGCTGATTTCGGCGTGATGACTGGCGACAGTTTCTTTCGGCGGTGCCCGGTCGAGGATCGTGACCTTTGCCCCTTCGGTGAGAAACTCCTGAACCGTCGCCCAACCGATTCCGCTGGCTCCGCCTGTGACGAGAATATGCTTTCCAGCCAGGTCCAGATTCATGCTCGATCCCCTTATGCCTGTCGAATGCGAGGCAACAGCCAGTCACTCGCCGATTGTGCGTTCCATCCGGTAGTTCGTGAAGTCGACGCCCCGACTTTGCACAGTTTGCTCAGCCAGGACCCGGAACTGATGGGCCTCGAAGAATGGCTTCGCCGTGATGCTGACATTGGCGGACACGCATGACAATCCGAGCTGGCCTGCGTCTTCAAGCAGTCTGGCCAGCAGCATCCGTCCGATTCCGCATCGCTGATACTGCGACGAGACAAAGAACCGGTCAATGTGCCCGTTGCGTTCCATGTCCGTAAAACCGACGGGGAGATCGCCCGACTCAGCCACATAGGCCAGCCGCCCCTCGAACCGCCTGGCCCAGTCGGATGGCACGATCTCCTCCGAGGCCCAGGCTCGAATCTGCTCGGGGGAATAGTCCGCTGAATTGACTTGCCGAACCGTCTCTCGAAAGAGCGCCAGCAATTTGGCGGAATCTCTCTCTCGAAATGGACGCAAAGTCACCACAGCATGATCTCATCAGGAACAGGCGTCGGGACGGACTCTTACTTCCGTCCCAGAACGTCTGCCATTTCCCCGGCGTGGTAGCTCGAACGCACGAACGGACCGCTGGAGACCAGCTTGAATCCCATGCGGCGGCACTGCTCGCCCAGCCAGTCAAACTCCTCGGGCGGGATAAACCGCTCGACGGGCAGGTTCTGCGGTGTCGGCTGCAGGTACTGTCCTACGGTCAGCATCTCGACGCCGATCGCCCGGAGGTCGGACGCTACATCGAGGACCTCGTCCATCGTCTCGCCCAAGCCCAGCATCAGACCGCTCTTGGTCGGCATGTCGGGGGCCTCGTCTTTCACCTGCTTGAGCAGGTCGAGGGTCCGCTGGTACTTGGCGTTCCGGCGCACTCGCTCATACAAACGCGGAACCGTTTCGGTGTTGTGATTGAAGACATCGGGCCGAGCCTCGACGACTCGGGAGATTGCGGCCCGATTGCCGAGGAAATCACTCGTCAGGACTTCCACAGCTGCGCCGGTGGCTGCACGCACGGCGAGTACGCAGCGGTAGAAATGTTCCGCTCCGCCATCGGGCAGGTCGTCTCGGGTCACGCACGTAATCACGACGTGCTCCAGTCCCAACCGCTTCGCGGCCTCAGCTACGCGCTCCGGTTCGTCGAGTTCGATCTCCTCGGTCTTACCGCGCGGGACTGAGCAGAAGCCGCACGGGCGGGTACAGACATTCCCGAGAATCATGAACGTGGCAGTGCGCTGCGACCAGCACTCCGTGCGGTTCGGGCACTTGGCACTTTCACACACGGTTTCGAGACGGAGGTCCTCGATGATCTGGCTGGTGAACGACATCTCCGATGTGGGCATCGGTCGTTTGAGCCAGGGTGGCAGTCGGCGACGCGCTGGCACCGAGCCATCGAGTGCCAGTGCGATCTCGGACGAGCATCCGCCGGCGCTGGAACTTGGAGCTCCGGTCAGCGTGTCTTCGAGAGAAAGAATCGGAAGTTCCAGCATGGGCGTCACTTTCAGCATTCAGGTCTGCCGTCTGCTGCCAATTGCAGCGCGTGGACAGAGCCTGTTTATCTTAGCAGGCGGGAGCCCGTTCGGACAGAATCCAGATTGCCAGACCGAACACAGCTGTCGCTGAAAGAGCGCAGCCACGCGGGTTATTCCTCGGATCATGCCCCCAGGATTATCTGGCGTCTTGTACGCCCCTTCGTGGCCAGCAGGCCGTCAGTGAACCGATCAGGACGAGCAGCAGATCGAATGAATTCACACGCATGGACCACTTGTGCAGCGTCTGGAATCCCTGTGGACGGGCCTTGCCGGGTGGGGTGATCATCTCGGCCAGCGGCAGGTAGACCACCAGATAATCGAACAGCATGATGACCAGGGACAGGCCAAAGAGCACAATCAGCATCCGTCGCTGACGCAGGGATCTCTCTGTCCCCGAAAGCACCGCCCCCAACAGCGACAGCCCGACAAGAATGAAGCCCATGAGGTAATACGCGGGAAATCGCAACAGCACTAGCTGATCGGTGGTCATCGACTCGAACTTGCCGGAGGTCGTCTGCTGCACCCCATTGATCACAAACAAGGCAGCTGCTCCCACCCAGGCGGCGGAAGCGAATCGAGTGATGGTGAGAGCAATCCGGGACATAAGATCGGGCAATCTGGGAGCGGGTGTTGCGTGACCCACAGAGTAAGCGGCGAAAGAATGGTCGGCAATCGAGGCTGGGCCAACCGCGGGGCGGGCGGCACGAACTGTCTGCCTGTCGCCACGATCCCTCGGCGCGACTACTTGGCCTCGGCCCGTTTCCAGGCGATCACATCGTCCAGAATCTGCGAGAGCTTCATTCCCGGCTTCTTGCCAATGG
>CANJZR010000385.1 GCA_947479075.1 Planctomycetaceae bacterium | reverse complement strand
GTGCCCAGCAGCGTGACCAGGTGGGCGATCGCATAGACCCCCATGTCGAACAATGCTCCGACATCCGCCCGCTGCGCATCAAAGAACCAGAGATCGTCCTCATCTTCCTCTTGCAGGATCTGCTGGATCGTCGCGTAGTAGACCTCAGGTCCACCGTGGCTGAACCGACAATGAGCTGCGGAGATTCTCCCCAGGTCGCCTCGTGTCACGCACTCCCGAGCGGCAAGCAGCGCGGGACGCGCCACATACGGCAGGCATAACACCGTGCGATCGGTCTTCTCGGCAGCCTGCACGAACTGCTCTGCTTCCTGCAGGTTCGTACTGAGTGGCTTTTGCATATGAACATGCTTGCCCGCTGCGAGGGCCATCAACCCATACTTCACATGCAGGGGGTGCGGGAGCGCAACGACGACGGCGTCGATCTGGGGGTCCGCGATCACCTCTTCATAGGAGTGCGTGCTGCGCGGGATGTTGAACTTCTGGCACAGCGTATCCAGGCGACTCTGCCGCCGACCGGCCAACACAGCGATCTCCACACCCGGAACTGCACACAACTCCGGCAGATGTAACTTGGCTGCAATCCCGCCCGCGCCGATGATGCCCACTCGAATCGTCATGCTTCTGCTCCTGTGCGTGTGTGATGGCATTCTGAACCGTCAGTGTAACGAATTCTGCACAGGCGATCCGCGTGGCGACTTATTCGGGCGAAGGAACTTCCCCCTCGGGAGGAGTCGCTACCCGGATCTCGATGATGTGATATTTCGCGCGTCCGATCGGGGCTCCGCCATTGTGAAAGGTGATCCCTCCCCGATGGTAATTGGACACCGGGCGATGGGTATGACCAAAGCACACCTGTCGAACGCCGCTCTCCGGTCCGTGACCGATCTCGTGGAGATACTTCAACAGCCGATCTGCCACAATACCGGGTGGATAGACCGCGTGCGGAATCAGACGATGCATCTGACTGCCCACAACGAGGCCATACAGGTTATGTGCCCAGCGTTTGCGCGGATCATGAATGAAGTGGTCTCGCCGCATCCGCAGATGCTCAACGCTCATGCGGCGATCCGCAGCGTCTCCGTGCAGAAACAGCGCATCCCCCAGTCGCAGATAGAACCGGTCCCAGTAGAAATTTGTGTATTGCGTCGCCAGTGTCGGCAGCAGTGCGACCAACTCCGGATGATCGTCATGATTCCCCAGCACAAAGTGGAACTGGCACTCGGGGACTCGCTCCACCAACGTCTTTAACCACTCCACAGCGGCGGTGAGACTCACCTGGAGTGAGTCATGCGAGGACCACTTGAAGTCAAAGATATCCCCTCCCAGAACACAGACGCGAGAACGCTGGGCAGCTGCGATGATCTGACCTTCAATGCGGTGCGCACTTGATCGACGTGAGAACAGGTGCAGGTCCGACACAAAACAGACGGGAATCGTTGAGGCGTGGCTCGTCACTTCTCGCCCCCTGAAGGTCGGTTGTCCGGACGAGCTGGACCATTGCCCGCCGGTCCCCCATAGGACTTCCGCCACAACTCCTGCAGCAGGTCGATCCAAGAGCCTGTCAGAACGGATTCGAATTCCTGACGATTTCCGCCCAGGATGTATCGCGCTCCCGAAAAATCACCGCGGCCCGCCGCCAGATACGCTCTGGCCAGACGAGCTTCGAGAAAGAATCGCTTGTCTTCATTCCCCATGGTCATCAGCACGTCGATCTGTTTCAGGGCATCCACCTCGCGGTTCTTGTCCTTCAGGTAGAACAACATCAGCTGTTCTTCGGCCCGCTGAACCCAGAGCTTTTCGTTTCCATCATTCCGGTAATAAGTGCCAACGGCTTTCCAGGCTTCTTCGGCTTTCCAGGCTTCCTCATTGTTCCCGAGGAACATTGCCTTCATGTACTGTTCTTTGGCGGTTGGTTCTTTGGGGAATGGAGTGGCGGCGGGGGCACCAATCTTCGCCCGCATCAGCCAGCCGACTCCCGCGCTGGCGGTTCCCGTCAGCAGAATCAACAGCGTGAGCGTCAGCATCGGGCTTTGACCAAAGATTCGTCGAACCGGGGACGACTCGTTGTCCGCGCTCGTCGCGGCAATTGTCACTTCGGAAAGCGAGCCACTCCTGTTGGCCTTCGACATAGTGCGAATGTCTTCCAGCACCTCTGTGAATGACTGATAGCGATCGTCGGGCTTCTTTCGAATCAGCTTGTGAACCAGATGGCAAAGCGGCTTAGGCAGATCGCTGCGGCGTTCAAACAGCGATGGCGGCGGTTCGTTCAGGTGTTGCACCGCGACCGCCATCGCGGATTCACCCTTGAACGGCGTCTGCCCACACAGCATGTGATACGACATGACCCCGAATGAGTAGAGGTCAGAACGCTGATCGAGTTTCTCCGCGCGAATCTGCTCCGGACTCATATAGAGCGGAGTCCCCATCGTCGTGTCTGCCTGCGTCAGATGCAGCTTCTCGCCCCCCTGCTCGATCTGGGCCAGGCCGAAGTCCGCCACCTTTACCATGCCCTTCTCGTTCAGCATGATGTTTTCAGGTTTGATATCCCGATGCACGATGCCCTTGGCGGCTGCAGCTTCGAGTGCTGCCGCTGTCTGCCGCATGATCTGCAGCGCCGCGGTGACGGTGATCTTCTTCTGCTGCGTGGAAAGCTTCTTGAGGTAGTCGCGCAGCGTCTGACCTTCGACGAACTCCTGCACGATGTAATGCTGGCCATCAATGGTTCCCGTGGAATAGACCTGCACGATGTTGGGATGGGTCAGACCTGCAGCGGCATCGGCCTCGCGCTCAAAGCGTTTGACGTAGAGTGAGTCACTCATCAGTTCCGCATGCATGAACTTGAGAGCCACTTGCCGTTTGGGTTTGGACTGTTCAGCGAGCCAGACCTCTGCCATGCCTCCCTTTCCCAGTTGCCGGAGAAGTTTGAACTCCCCAAAGAGTTGTCCCACTCGCGTCTGGGCATCGTCATTCAAAAGTTTGCGTTTCTGTTCAGCGCTGGCCAGAACAGTCTTGTCGATGATGGAATCATCCGCGGGATCGTGAGGATCTGTCATGCGATGTCCTTCGTTCACAGCTTCACGCGGCAAAAATTGCGAGTCGACTCATCCACGATCATACAGCGGCGCACACGTGGATGATGTCTCACATCACTTTACTTACCCTGGAAATATACAGCCAGATTCATTGGAGCTGATACTGCGATTGAGTCATGAACATCAAGGAATGAAGACACCGATGATGTGCTGCGCGAATGTCGTTCATTCAATCAGCATTCAGAACTCACGGTACTTGACTGAGCGATGATGATGCGCGAATTCATGTATCACTCGCGCGGTGGTGAGGTCATCGATGATGTTGAAGCACTCTCACGCATGCTGTTGATGAGTCATGCGAATCGCATGATGAGCATTCAGTCGAAGTATGATGGCAACGATGATGATGATCGGACCGCTTTGCACTTTTGTTCCACATCTAGAGATTGTGCGGAAAGTGTCAAGAATAGGGTTGCATGCATTTCTGATTTTCATACTATTTGCCTCAAGTGATGTTTGAACACGAGTGGTGGTGAGAGGTGGAAGGACCAATCACCATCAATTGGGTTCAGACGAATTGGTCAAGGTTGACCAGTTCAACCCAACCGTGGACCGTCCCCGTCGATCACAAGCTCCCGGTAGCCGCGACAGGACACCACACAACCTTTTGGAAGGACGAGACTCATGGCTAAGAAGGCAGCAGCGAAGAAGCCAGCAGCTAAGGCTGCACCCAAGAAGGCCGCGAAGAAGGCTGCGAAGAAGAAGTAATTCTGAATCGCAAGACTGAATTCGAACGGGTGGCTGGGTTCTCTCAGTCACCCGTTTTCGTTTTGATACGTGTTGATTTACTGAGTGACGTAAGTAGTGATGCGTTCCCACAGCAATCGCTGTGATGACTGAATCGATGTACTGATTACCGTTGGCATATCCCATACAAAGCGACCTTTTGCCCAACTGATCGAGCCCAACCAAATGGCTCCTGTGGCATCACCTTCAGCTGCTTCTTGCAAATCTTCCTCACGGAAGCGACCCATCCGACACCCCTCCGGAGTGCGTGCTAGAGTTGGCTCGAACTCTGATTGAAGTGCCCGACGATGTCGGCCTTCCATGTGGAGTCGTCAACCGCCACTTGATATCGACCGGAAGGAGGGGAACATGGGTTTCCTCAAACGACTGACCAGAGACACCCTCCGTGATGGTTCTTTTGCCAAGTCGCGCAGTGCGTTCGACACGGCGTCGACGAAGCAGCTGGAAGAGCATCTGCGAATCGCGCGGTATGGCAGTTTTCTGCTGACCGATGCAGTGCGTCCTTCGATGGACCTGCAAGTCGTTCCCAGCGCTGGCTGGAGACGTGATGTCTATCG
>CANJZR010000384.1 GCA_947479075.1 Planctomycetaceae bacterium | reverse complement strand
TCGCCAGGCCGATAAGATTGAAGCCCGGAAGATGGTGCGGAGTAAGCTTCGTGAATCGCTGACGGGAATCGGCGACCGGTCGCTCGGTTCTCTGGGGCAGACGGTCTCGTCAACTGTTTCCAAGACCGTCGACATCGTGGGCCAGCTGCTTTCGGCAACCGTTGCGATCCTGGTGGCGCTGACGATCTATGTCATCTCGCTGTACTACTTTCTAGCGGATGGTCCGGAGCTGATCTCTGCCGCAGAGTCGTTGATCCCGGTTCACGTCGACTACCAACGAGACCTGCTCAATGAGTTTGCCAAGGCGGTTCGCAGCGTGGTGCTCGCGACCTTTATGGCAGCCATTGCTCAGGGTGTGGCGACCACCGTGGCACTCGAGGTTCTCGGGTTTGGGCACCTGCTGGTGATCCTCACTTTGTCGATCGTCTTCTCGTTGATTCCGCTGGCCGGAGCGTGGCTGGTCTGGGCTCCGTTCGCAATCAGCCTCTTTGCCAGCGGGCACTGGATTCAGGGGACATTGCTGACGATCTATGGGCTGGTCGTGGTCGGAATGCTCGACAATGTCGTCCGGGCTTATGTCCTGAATTCGGATACAAAGCTGCACCCATTGCTGGCGCTGGTGAGCGTGCTCGGAGGAATCCAGACGATGGGTTTGTGGGGGATCTTTATCGGGCCGATTGTGGCGTCATGCTTGTATGCGCTGATCCGGATCTTTAATACAGAGCTGTTTGCCTTGTCTCGCGAACGATTCGGTCTGGCGTTAGTGGCTCCACGCGTCGACGCCGAGCGAGTGCCATCCGCTTCGGCCCCCATTCCGGCGGACAGCCCCGCAGCACCAACAGCTGCACCAGAATCGACCGTTGCCCCTCCCACTGCACCGCCTCCGGAGAGCCGGCCATGAATTGGACTCGCTGGTTATTATTCATGTCACTGCTGTTCGGAGCCACGGAAGGACGTGTCCCAGCTGACGATGAACCGCCTGAGGATCCCCCATCCACCAACACGCCGTCTCAGGCGGAAGAGAACGCTGGTGATACTCCTGCAGCAGAGCCTTTTCAGGTCTCCTTGACCGATAAGTGGAAGGTCCTCGTCAACCCGGTCAAGCCCCGTGCAGGACTGGTCGAACTGACCAAGAAGTCCCCGATTCAGAATGTGGACGAGTTCACGTTTACCGGACCGATGGTCGGACATCCATTCGGACTCGGTGAGTATGCCGCAGACGGTCGCTGGGCACTGGTCGACGGAGTCGCCCTGCCAGGGGGTGGGAAGAACGCCCTCGTTCATCTGGCAGCTGCGGATCAGTTTGAGATGGAAGGAGTCATCCATCAAGAGAAATATGGTGGCTGGCTGATGCTGATCGGCTGGAACCAAGGGCATGGGTACTCACTCTCGAACGTGACACTCAAGGAGAGTGGCAGCCCGTGGTTCATTTGTGAGTATCGCGGTGGCAAGGCCATCGAATCGACGAACAACGAGGTGAAGCATTTCGAGTGGAAGGACGACCAACCGCTTCGAATGCTCGTGAAAGAGAAGATGCTGACGGTCATCGTGGGTAAGACATCCATCGTCGAAGATTATCCGCTGGAAAACTACACCGCAGGCGATTTGTTCCTCGGAACCTACGACACCCGCTATGGACCCAAACCGATTGGGGTGAGGTCTCTGCGAGTTCGAGCAGCTGTTGATAAACCAGAAAAGGGATCCAAGCCAAAATCAACCAGCAAGAAATCGGAGAAGCAGAATTCGAAGAAAACCATGTCTTCGCCCGATGAAGGCGACGACCCGGAGTAACGATCACTTATCAACTTGAGCCCAGAGCAGCATTTACTTAATCAACTTGGCGTCCGCGAAATCGACATGGCGCAGCGGGCCAATCTTGCCGTCGGCGGCGGAGGTAATGATCTCCAACGTCTTCACATCCGTCATGTCGAGATCGAGAGTCGCGGGCTCGGCGTCCCAGCGGACTTCCTGCTCCCAGAGCGGTTTACCGTCGGCCAGAATCTGGACCTGGACCACGGGCTGAAACCGACTGCGTTCGCTGGCATTCTCGTCAATTCCGACCACCGTACGCAGCTTGCGAAACTGGCGATTCAGCGTGAACTCCAGCTTCGTCTGCGGATGCACCAGCAGACCGTCGGAATAGTTCTTGCCGCCCAACTTGAGCGGGACCTTCTGCAACGTACTTGAGGAGTAGGCATGGTTTCGCACGGCGACCGTTGCCTCAGACACACCCGGCGGGAGCGTCTGCCGTGAAATCGATTTCATCAGCGGAACGATTCGCCCCAGTGCATAGTCGAGTGAGCGCAGGGCTTCGACGGGAACCTGAAGCGGAACAGTACTGACAAGTGCGAGCCGGGCTTGACCGTCCTTGACCTCCAGGGACTTCACGCGAAGGGTCGAACCGTTCCCGGTCGACACTTCACACACCGGATTTCCCCTCGCAATCTTATGCGTGGAGAAGACGATACCCACGATCCTCTCTCGCGGGACCTTCACCTCGCGACCTCTTGCGATCAAAGCCACCGAGGCATCATCGACCGATCCAATCGTCCCACCGACAAAGTCCAGATTGTCCCCCTTCCGCACGACCAACAGATCGGACTGCGACGACTTGGACTGCATTTCATTCCATGCACCGACTTGCGGTGCGTCCAGCTTCACCAGCAGGACACTGTGAACCTGTTCGGTCGGCAGCGAAAGCTCACCCAGTTCACTGCTGGTCAGTTTCAGCTTTCCCGCGGAGATCGCCACCTTCTCGCCGGCTAGCAACGACTCATCCGTCATCCGCACCAGCAGCGGCGCAGCTGTGCCCTCCGCCTGGTTCACTCGGACATCCTGCAGGTCGGCCGCGGGGATTGTCACGGGGCCGCTGGTCCCTTCGATGACCAGTGCTTCTGCAGTGATCTCTTTCAGTTCGCCCGATTGGCGATTGCCGTCCAGTCGAGTGGCTTCCGCGGGGACGCCGAGAAGCAGTGCAAAACAAACGATGGCGGAGCTGATCGACATCACGAAATCCTGGAGTTCCCGCGACGAAACTCTGTGCGAGATTCTGTCGAGTGGATGGTACGCCTCCTGCCGCCATCCGAAAAGGCCACGATCGTTCCGCATCCCGCCTCCCAACGACAATCCATTCGAAAAGACCTGCGCCGATTGGCTTTGTGTGGTGAGCATCCTCGTTGTGACCAGGTCGGCAATATCCGGATCGAAATGAACCTGCAGCCCAATGAGAGCTCCTCGGAGAACTCCAATTTGCTCCCAATAACCATCTAGACCATTGAGCAACTCCAGCTAGAATTCGAGCGGTTTTGAATTCGACTGCGAACCGCGAGAAATGTCTCAGTGTCTGGTTCGCAGCTTCAAACCCTCTCTCCAGATCAAAACTCTTACAGCAGGTGGCCATTACCCTTGTCTGAAACCAGACGTGAAAAACTCAAGGTTCGATCACAGCGAGCCTTTCTGGTCTCTGTCCTCGATTCGCGTGACCAGCGAGGTAAGGAACGCGCGCTCGACGAAATCAAGGGGTTGATCAAAACCGCCGGAGCCGATGTCGTCGGCGAGATGGTCCAGCTCCGCGATCACCCCGATCCGGCCACATGCCTGGGTAGCGGCAAGGTCTCCGAGCTGAAACAGGCGATCCTCGACACCGAGGCGAATCTGATCGTCTTCGACAATCACCTGACCCCATCGCAGGGCAAGACCGTCGAAGAAGAGACCGGGACCCAGGTCGTTGATCGCAGTGAGGTCATCCTCGACATCTTCGCCACTCACGCTCGTACATTCGAATCGAAGCTGCAGGTCGAGCTGGCCCAGCTGCTCTACATGCGTCCGCGTCTGACACGGATGTGGACCCACCTGGAACGTATCGAGGGGGGCATCGGCAGCGGTAAAGGCCCCGGTGAAAAGCAGCTGGAGACTGACCGCCGGCTGATCGACA
Organism: Planctomycetaceae bacterium; assembly: GCA_947479075.1. Classification (GTDB taxonomy): domain Bacteria; phylum Planctomycetota; class Planctomycetia; order Planctomycetales; family Planctomycetaceae; genus TH-plancto1. The sequence goes on along the minus strand of CANJZR010000384.1, from coordinate 479 downwards.
CGCGGATTTCGGATCTGAAACGAAAACTCAGTGATGTCGAAAAGCGTCGCGAGCGGGAGGTAGCTGGTCGCAAGGAAGGGCTTACCGTCTCGTTGGTCGGCTATACCAATGCGGGCAAGAGCACGCTGATGCGGGCCCTGACCGGAGCCGATGTCTACGTGGCCGACAAGCTGTTCGCCACACTCGACACGCGAACGCGAAAGTGGACGTTACCGCACTTTGGCGATGTGTTGCTGAGCGACACAGTCGGATTCATTCGTAATCTGCCTCACCATCTGGTGGCGTCGTTCCGCTCGACCTTGGAAGAGGCCCGGCACGCCGACTTGCTGTTGCACGTAGTCGATGCCAGCCATCCCGAAGCCCAGAAGCAGCTGACCACGGTCATCGAGGTTCTGGGCGATATCGGCGTCGACTGTGACAGCCCGCTGCTGGTGCTGAACAAGGTCGACGCGGTCGAAGATCGATCATTGCTCGATGTG
>CANJZR010000383.1 GCA_947479075.1 Planctomycetaceae bacterium | reverse complement strand
GAAGGAATGAGCATAATGGTCCGACAACTCTTGAACGATGAAGCCGGTTTCATCATCAGCGCTGAACTCGTGCTTGTCGCCACTCTGCTGGTGATCGGCTTGATCGTCGGTCTGAGCGAAGTCCAGCACGCAGTCGTCACAGAACTGAACGATGTCGCCGATGCCATCGGTGAACTGAATCAGTCCTACTTCTACAGTGGTTTCCACAAGCGTGACTTCGGTGGAACGGTCCACGCTGTGACGTATGGTTCCGATTTCGAAGATCAACGTGATGATTGCGACAACAACCAGTGTGATATCGCTTGCGACGCACCTACCAACGAGACCCCCAAGCGGTAGTCGTGTCTTCCGACAACGATCACTGTGTTGACCCCAATAACAACGCCGCGAGCGGGCCCGCGGCGTTTGTTTTTTTGCAGTATCGAATTTCCGCGACGGATGGCCAGTTCCATTGAACTCGGCTTCGGTCGACTACCAGGTCACCAGCAATCCGAGTGTCGCACCGTGCAGAATCAATTGCCCCGAGGTGTTCACCGAGTAATTCCGGGCTCCGACTGGCGTGTTGGACAGACCTGACACCTGAGAAGGAGCGAGAGCCAGATTCGAAACGAAGGTCGCCTCATACCCCATCGTGGCTGAGATGTAGTCGGTCAGAGGAAACATAGCCGTTGCCCCCAGGGTTCCACCGAAAGCCACCGTATTCTTAGTCTTGGCGTACGTCCGCTGATAGACCGAGTCGTCATGCTGGCTGCCGACCAGATACTCGCCCAGCGTGGCAGATGCCTCGTTGTTGAAAACCCCGAACCGTCCCAACAGCGTCAGGTCGATCGGACTTTCCGGGAACAGGTCATAGCTCCCGCTGACCTGGGCCCCGTTCAACAGGTTCTGCGTCCCCGACTGGTAATAGATCAGAAGTGTATCCGGCCCCTCCGGCGGCAGAGCACTGGCGTCATAACCATTGCCCGTTCCGGACAACAGTGAGAATCCGGCTTCGGTCAATGCACCATCGGACAGAGCATTATTGGGCCCATCTCCAGGGTCTCCCGGAGCAGCTCCCGTGGCGGTATCGAGGGCGTCGAATGTCCCGCTGATCCCAATCCCGTTCGCTTCATTGAGACGCATCTGACGCCAACCCAAACTGACCCGCCAGGGATTCCGAGTGGGATTCGTCCCCACATTGATCTGGTAGTCCTGAAAATTGGACGAGCCATTCACATACCAGGTCGCCCCCGCCTTCAATCGTTCGCTTTCGTCATCTTCGACCGTGATTGCCGTAGCGGCGTTATACAGCGTGTTGGTGAAAGCCAGCGTGTTCGGAGCGGGGACCGCGAACAGAGGATTGGTCGCGGTGTCGTCGAAGATCAAGGGACTGGTCAGCGTCCCCGTGGAACTGTAATCCCAGCCATAAATCTGAGCAGCGATGAATTCCAGATCGAAGGCGTCATACGATGCACCGAGCGTGAATCGATGTCCCGTCTGAAATCCGTTGTCTCCGCCGCTGGAGATGGAGTCGGGACCGTTCAACAACTGGCGGCCACCATCATTGTCGCGATCCATGAAGAGAGCTTCGGCAGTGAATCGGAACTGAGCCTGTGCCGGTAGCGCGAGCCCGAATGCTCCTACGCACAGAGCAATGATCTGCAAGGTTCGCCGCAGCATGTTCTTCCCCCACCAATCTCCCAGCCCCGAAGGGACAGGGACACGCACTTTTTGCCGACATCCCCAGTCGACAATTCCGATTGAGTCATCCTGGCCTGATGACTCCCATTTGAGATCGACATCTATAACGGGGATGTCGAGGGAATGCGTTTTGACGGAAGAGCGGATCACAACTTTTCCAACGGTTGGACCGGTCCCGAAAGCGAGGTCAAGTTGGCAAGATACAAAGACTTTACGGGCTGCTAGCCAGACCCAGCGACTCTCCTATTACCAATTTCATGTCGACAAAAGTCCGCGGTATCAATCTGGTGAGGCAACGCAATAACCTGGCTCTGCCCCCGGCTTCAATCTGTGTTAATCCTCTTAATCTGTGGCCCCTCCTCAACGGAGTCGATCCGCCAACGCCGTGGATCAAACTCAAATCGAATCAGTACACAGATTTCAAGGATTGGCACAGATCAGGAATCGAGAGACCGACAACCCGATCTCAGGGGCGTGCTACCGGAAGATTCTGAATCCAGTGCAGCATGACTGCGGTGACCTTGGCCAGTGACTCCCCGGAGCAGGCTGCGGGCAAGTCGTTGCGTTTGTGCCAATGGGGGTAGTCAAAATCAATCACGTCACAGGTCGGGATCCCCGCGATCTGATTCAGAGCGAGATGGTCATCGTTCAGTGTGTGTTTGCGGCGGGCCACGAACTCTTTTACTCCGACCGCCTTGGCCGATGCCCACACGCTGTCGGTGACGAAACCGGCCATCTGAGCACTGTTCACTTCCTGCCAGATCTTCAGGTCCTTATCTCCGACCATGTCGAGCAGCACGCCACAGCTGTATCGAAATGGTGGCGGGGAGTCGCGATATTGCGTCGAGAAATATTCCGACCCTAGGAAGAACTTGCCGGGTTTCTGAAAGATAAACTCCTCGGCATCGAAGAACAGGAAGTCGACCCCCTTCTTGACCGGCAGTCCGGGCAGGAAATTCCCGAGCTCCATCAGTACTGCGACGCCGCTCCCCCCATCGTTGGCCCCGATGAACGGAGCCTCCTGCATTCGGGGGTTCTGTTCCTCATCCGGCTTCGGACGCGTATCGTAGTGACAGCAGAGCAGAACGCGTTCCGTCGCCTCAGGATGCCAGCTGACCAGCATGTTCTTCAACCGGACAGGTTGCCCCGTGATCGGGTGCGGTGTGTCCCACTCCTGAAGGAAAACTTTGGCTCCCAGATTCGTGAAATGAACCCTCAGCATTTCCTGCTGCTGGGTCATCCCCTTGGAACCACTGATCCGGGGACCGATCGCGCAGACCTTCTGCAGGTATCCGTATACCCGCGCCACATCGGGGCCTGCCGGTTCCGCGGCTCGCAGGGCATGTCTCTCTTCGCAGATTAACGCGCTGAACACACAGAGACTGATGATCGCCAGCAGGCGCATCTGCCAGAAACGACGAATCGATGAACGGGCGGATCCTTCCACTCCCAAACTCCTGATTTACTTGGCGGCACTGAGCATCCGCAGTTCGCGTGGCAGCTGGAAAAAAACGTGTTCGTCGCGAGTTTTGAAGTCTTCAACGGTTGCGCCGTACCGGCTCTTGAGTGTTTCGATCGTCTCTTGCACCACAATCTCCGGAGCGCTGGCCCCAGCGGTGATCCCGACTGTCTCGACTCCCTCAAACCACTCATCTTTGAGTTCGTGAGCCCCGTCGATGAGATGGGCAGGCTTCCCGGAAGTCGCACCGATCTCCTCAAGACGACGGCTGTTCGAGCTGTTCTGGCTCCCCAGGACAAGCAGCAGGTCGACCTGATCGATCATCTGGTGTACGGCATGCTGGCGATTCGTCGTGGCGTAGCAGATGTCCTCTTTCGGGGGATGCTCGATCTGCGGGAACCGTTGTTCCAAGGCCTGGATGACGGCCCCCGCCTCCTCCACAGACAACGTGGTCTGTGTCAGGTAAGCGAGTTTCGCGTCGGCTGGAAAGTTTAGTTCGGCCACCTCAGCAGGTGACTCCACGAGAGTGATGCTATGCGGAGCCTCGCCCATCGTACCGATCACTTCATCGTGACCATCGTGACCGATGAGGACGATGTGGTATCCCTCGCTGGCGTACTTCACTGCTTCCAGATGCACCTTGGTCACCAGAGGACAGGTCGCATCAATCGTCCGCAGCTTGCGTTGCCGCGACAGAGCCCGAATCGCAGGCGAGACACCGTGAGCGCTATAGAGCAGCACCGAGCCTTCGGGAACTTCATCAATCGTGTTGACGAACTTCACTCCCAAGTGCGAGAAGCGATCCACGACATGACGATTGTGCACGATCTCGTGATAGACGTAGATCTGCGTCCCGAACACTCGAATGCACTCTTCGAGGCATTCGATCGCCATATTCACCCCCGCACAGAAACCACGGGGACTTGCCAGGAGAATTCGCATTGTGTGCCCTTCAGAGAGAACCCGTCATGCCGAAGTAGTTCTCCGGCGGATCCTCATGGAACACATTCTAGCAGGCTTCAAGAGATTGAATACAGGGGATTGCCCGCCTGCGAGTCAGCTGCTCTGAGGCCCCATCCGTTTCCCGGAAACTCGGCGTGTCTCCACCCACTCATCGCCCACACGTCAATCCACGTACAGGAACTCATTCGAGTTCAGCAACACATGACAGTAGTCGACCAGCGCAGCATCAGGAACAGCGTTCTCTGCCCCCGAGGACGCAACTTTCCGACTGCGGGCCTGGGACAGGAACTCCAGCCCACGACCAATCTCAGCTT
>CANJZR010000382.1 GCA_947479075.1 Planctomycetaceae bacterium | reverse complement strand
CACATTCTCCAACGTGGTTCTTGAGTCAGCGTTCCCCTCAGGAGCATCGTTCACTGAGCTGACGGAGATTGTCGCCACAGCAGTGTTGGAGTACACAAATCCGTCGTACACCACCACGTTAATCACGCGATTCACCGTGGAAGGCGATTCACTCCGGTTTTCAAACTGAATTGCCCGAATCGCAGCTGCGTATTGTGCCTTGGTGTATGAACCGGAGAGCGTGACCACGTTGTCGGAACGGGTCCATGTAATCCCACTGGGAAGTGTGCCTGTTCCATCCGCAGACCCATTGACGAGGAGCCGATCACTCGTCTGGGGATTTGTCAGCGTGATTGTGGCGGACTGGATATTCGCGCTATCCGCATCAAAGATCGAACCATCGGTATCAGAAATGGACATCGGCGAGCCATTCTCTGTGAACGTGGCTGCCCAGTTATTGTCTGTGGTGTCTGCGGTCACAACAGTGGTCGTCGATGTCCGTGTGGCAATCACCGACACATTGTCGATGGCGATATCGTCGTAGTTGGTTCCCGTTCCTGAATCATTCTCATAGGTGAAGACCAGTGGTCCAGACGCAGCGACCCCCGAAGGAAGGATGATGTCAATCGTCGAGAGCGAGCCTGACACCTCATTCGAGACCGCGCTCGTACTGGACGGTCCAGTCGCTCCACCGAAATACTGCCAGGCGCCTGCACCGCTCGACTGAGTAGTCGTGAACTTTGCGTATGTCACACCACCATATGACACCGACAAGGAACTGGCCTGGCTGTTATCCTGCTGTTGCCAGGCGAGACCGAACGATATCTTCGAAACTTCGTCATGAGTCGTTACCGTTGTGGTAGACGCTTCAGTACTTGTCGTAGTTGTGGTATCTGCCGGCACAACCAGTGGAATCGAGAGTGTTGCCGTACTGCCGGGACTGGTGGTCCAATCCCATCGACCGTCGCTTGAATTTGCGACAATTGCCCCCGCCGATGATCCGGCCCCCTCCACCCATGGTGAGGCCGGAGAGGATTGCGCACTTGTGCCAAAGCCTCCGGTTGTCGCCACGTTTCCGCCTGCAGCAACGATCAGGTCCGATGTCGAGGTACTGGTCGAAGTCGAAGTTGTCGCACCGGAATTCAAGTCGACAACAGGATTGGCATGATAGTTCACCGTGACAGTCGAGACGGCAGTATTGCTGTCCGATACTCCGTCACTCACCGTGAAACTGATGTTGCGAACCCCATCCGTGGCATCGGATGTCGTGTTACGGTAGCGCATTCCCTGCATCAACGCACTCAGCGCAGCTGCAGGCATTTCTCCGCCAGACAGGGCACGGGTGATCGTAAAGGTATCAGCACCGTCGTAGACGACCCGGAAGCTGTACCCACTCTGCGAAACCGTGGTTGTCTGAGCTACGCCATGCACGAAATCTGCTCCAGCAATGGTGATAATCTCACTCGTGCCGTCGACGAATCCCGATGTCTTCAAGGTCAACGAAGGGAATGTGGAATCATTGGGATCGGCCACACTGGCGGTCGAAGTGGTGAGCGCCACAGGGGTCCCCACGACATCAACGGTCGACGAGTAATCCCGCGACGGAGTCGTTCCGTTGTCGTTCAGATCCAGGACCGGTGGACCGGGGATATTGACGTTCACGAACCCTACCGCAGTTGTTCCGGTCGAGTCGGTAATGGTGTATGTGAAAATGTCGTTTGCGTTACTGCCGGTCGCGGGCGTGTACAACAGCTTGCCATCTGATGTCAACTTGACAGTGGCCCCGCTTCCCAGAGTGACGGCCGGTCCGCCCATTGTCACAGGCTGATCAGCAATGTGCGTGATCGAGATCGCATCGCCCTGATTATCGTAGTCGTTAGCCAGCGCATCGATGGTGACCGGCGTATTGATATTCGTTGTGACGTTATCAGTCGTCGCAATGGTGTCTCCCTGAAAGCTGCTGGCTCTCACGAACATCCAGGAGTCGTAGGACGCATCACCTATGTCTGAGACACCAAGCTTGATGGTGTTCTGAACACCCGGGGTGACATCCGCGATGATCGACATCGTCACCGTGAATCCGTCCATGCCCGTGTTATACGTGCCCGACGAGGTGGAGTTACTGTGGTAAAGTGACGGCGAGGCCGAATCGTATACTCCGTTATTCGGAAATGGGTCTTTTGTCTGACTTCCATTCGACGGGTTGTATGTGCCCGCCTGATTCACGGTATTGATCGATATCGTGTCACCACTGGGAAGGATGGCCATCTGATTGCCATTGACCCAGATTCCCATGGAGTCGTTGTACTTACTGTAAACGTATTCGTTGTACTCATCGGAGCCGAATGTGAACTGAATCGTGACCTTATCCGTGGTCGGCACAAACACCAATGTGAGTGTGGAGGCGTCGTAAGATGCCCCCCCTCCCAATGCCGCCAGGTCTGCATCGGTGTATCCCCCCGGAGCATCGACGGTGTTGCCCTCTGACGTGTTAGATCCTGCGACCTGGTTGGTGGAACCAGTGGTCAGCAGGACGCCGGATCCGTAACCAAGCCATTCCTTGGTATAGCCTGTCGCTCCAGTAAACGTTCCAGCCTGGCTGTTGTCACCGGTATAGTTCGCGCTGTTGACTGTGATGCCCGCACCGGTAATGTTCGTGGCCAGCGTTGAGCCAGCTGCGGCGGAATCACCTGTCACATTCGTCGGCGTGAACGGGCTCATCAGCCCTGACCAGCCTTCAAAAGAGAGTGACTGGCTGTCGATCAGGCCCGCGGTATCTTCCAGATCCCAGTCCCCTCCCAGAGACGTGGTACCTGTCAGGTTCGTCGAAGTGGCCACATCGGCGTTTGTCGCCTGAGCCAGAGCCTCGGTGAACTGCTGCCCTAATTCGCCAGCCCCCACATCGCAACCGTAAATCAGAATATCAGCATCAGGATTCAAGGCAGCCTGAATGACTGCGAGTTCCTCTGCATGGTCATTCACAAGGTTATCAAGAGTGATCGTCCCTGACCCCAGAGTGATCTGGCCCGAGCTACCGTGGCTGAGGATGTGAATTGCGTCGACCCCCGTCTCCCCCTTGAGGGCTGCGGCGATCTGGGCCAATCCGTCTGACTGGTTATCAATCAACACCACCTGCATCGACGAATCGAGTTCCGTCGAAAGATACTCGTAGTCATAGACATCGGTCGAAATGAACACGATTTCGCGGCGTTGCGTGTCGTGCACCGCTGGCGTGTTCTGTTCGACTTGAGTGATGATCTCGTCGCTCGTGGGTACGACTACAGGGGTACCCGCCTCTGAATCCAAGGTCGTTGGCAGAATGACCGACGCACCAGTGACATTCGCCACGGCATCCGCAGTGGATAGCCCGCGTCCCTGATCCTGGTCCAAACCATCCGCGTGGAGCGAGATCGTGCCGTCCTCTGACAGAGAGCCGGCAATCGTCTGCAATTGAGCCAGGTACTCGCCTTGTGCCGTATCGCTGTTGAGAACGGCCTGCCCCAGCGTCATGCCCCCATCTTCTACGGGCGCAATCACATGAATCGCATCAAGGTCTTGACGATCCTCCAGCACCGAAGCCATCTGATCGAGACCGTTCTCCGTGCGATCGAGGAAGATCACGTCGGCCTGGTGAGTGATGACCAGTTCGGCCAGCAGGGGTTCGTACCCCTCCGCTCTCTTGTCGACAAACACAATCTCATTCTGGACAGCGGCTTCGGCTTGCTGGGTCAGGTCGGTCGCGGGGTTGACCGCCACCTGATCGACTCCGGGGTCAGCGCTCGGGGGAGCCATGACATCACCGCCCCCGTCGCCGCTCCCGTCGCCTCCCCCATCGGCAGCCGCAACTGGCTGCTCAGGGACAGCGTCAAACAACAGTCGATCTTCCAGCTGTTCGTGCAGCGTATTCTGGATTTGCAACTGGGAGGAGTTGTGACGAATCTGGCTCATATGACAGCTCGAGAATCAGCAAGTGTTTAGACTGGCGCGCAATCTGATACTTAATGATTCAACGTTGAGCTGACCGATGAAGTAAATCGTTCTACGTGGAGAAAATGATTTGGTCACACAGCGTTCTTGGACTATGCCGATCCGGCAAAGATGGCATATCAAGAAACGCATTTTTGCGCGAATTCCAGTGCGTTAATGACACGGATTTACGCGAGGATTGTGCGAGTTCTCACCAAAACCGCAAAAGACCTACAATCGTTGCAATCGCGTTGTTCAATACTCCGACAATCGCAAGAAGGCATACAACGAAAATAACGTCTCAAGTTTGTCAGTGAACACGCCCAATTGGCTGGTGCGTGTTCTCAATTCGACGACTAACGGTTGACCGACGCAACATCTCGATACCAGTCCAAATACCGTTGATCGGAGCGGTTGTTCCACCACTTTTCGAGTGACCTGCGAATGTGACCTCCCAACGATTCTTCCCGGGTCGCCAGAGCGAGT
>CANJZR010000381.1 GCA_947479075.1 Planctomycetaceae bacterium | reverse complement strand
GCAGTCACCGGGGGAGAACATCAGCCGATCGGGAAGCGAACCGGAGTACGAACTGCTGCGAGTACTTGGCGAGGGGGGAATGGGGGTGGTCTACGACGCCCGGCAGACCTCGATCGACCGCAACGTCGCCCTCAAGATGATCAAGGGTGAAGCGGCCACCAATGCCCGGCAGAAGGCCAAGTTTCTGGCCGAAGTGGTCGTCACCGGAGACCTGGACCACCCCAACATCGTCCCGATTTATGATGTCGGTGCGAATGCCCAGGGGAACCTGTTTTATTCGATGAAGAAGGTTCAGGGGACCCCCTGGGAAAAGGTCCTCGAAAAGAAGTCGCTGTCCGAGAACATCGACATTCTGCTGCGGACTGCGGACGCCGTCGGTTTTGCCCACGCCCGCGGGGTCGTGCACCGCGACCTGAAACCCGAAAACATCATGCTGGGGGAGTTCGGAGAAGTCCTGGTCATGGACTGGGGACTGGCCCATCCTCTCAAGGGTTTTCGTAAGTCATCATCCATCACCGGTTCGGTCTCGATGGGAGGAACTCCAGCCTACATGGCTCCGGAGATGGCGACCGGTCCCATCGAAAAGATTACTCCCGCCAGCGATATTTATCTGCTGGGAGGAATCCTGTACGAGATCCTGACCGGCTCAGCTCCGCACTCCGCCAAGTCACTGATGAAGTGCCTGATGGCGGCGGCCCGCAATGAGATTGTGCCGACGCAAAAGACCGGGGAGCTCATTGACATCGCCTTGAAGGCCATGGCCACTGAACCCAAGGACCGTTACCAGGATGTCAAAGAGTTTCAGTCGGCGATCCGCGATTACCAGTCGCACTCCGAGAGTGTCCTGCTCTCTGCCCGCGCGGAAGACGACCTCAAGCTGGCGAAGAGCTCGGATGACTATCAGCACTACTCACGGGCTCTTTTCGGATTTCAGGAAGCCTACGAACTTTGGTCGGCGAACAAACGGGCTCAGTCGGGAATCTCGCAGGCCAAGCTGGCGTATGCCGAGAGTGCCAAACGCAAAGGCGACTACGACCTCGGTGTGTCACTGCTGGACACCGACAATCCTGATCATACGGCGCTGCGACGCCAGTTGATCGAGTCGCAGAATGATCGAGTCGCCCGACAGCGACGCCTGATCTTCCTCAAGCGGGCCGCAATGGGCCTCGTCGCGATGGTGTTTTTCATCATCACGGGAGCATCTGTCTGGATTCGTCAGGAGCAGCAGGTCGCAATCCAGGAAGCCGAACGTGCGCGGACAGCAGAGAACGCCGCTGTTCAACAGAAGAAGCTGGCCCAGAATGCCGCGGAAGAAGAAAAGAAAGCCAAAGAGCTGGCCATCCGCTCGGAACACGAAGCCGTCAAGCAGCGTGAAGTCGCGGAAACCCAGCGACAAATCGCGGTGGCAGAACGCATGAAGGCCGTGGAAGCCCAAAAGCTGGAAGAACAGGCCAAGGTCGCCGCCATTGCCTCAGAGAAAGTCGCCGTTGAGGAACGGGAGAAAGCCGTCCAGGCGAAGCAGAAGGAAGAGTACGAATCGTATATTTCAAAGATTGGACTGGCAGCATCCCAGATCGAAAAGAACGCATTCGACCCCGCCCGTGTTGTCCTCGATTCGTGCAAGCCAGAACTGCGCAATTGGGAGTGGGGGCGGCTGATGCATCTCTGCTCGCAAAGTGTGCGTGCATTCGCCGCTCAATCGCCTCTCGAAACATTGGCGATCGATCACTCGGGTCAGCGGTTTGCATCGGGTGGCTGGAACGGACTCGCGAACATCTGGGATCGTGAGTCAGGAAAGCTGATCGCCACGCTGAAGCACGGCGGCGAGTATGTCAATGCGGTAACGTTCTCACCGGACGGTCAGTTCCTCGCCACCGGAAGCGATGACCCCGCCGGCTACATCCAGGTCTGGAACATCGCGACCGGACAGCGCGTGAAAGTCATTCCGGGACACAGCGATGAAGTGCTGAGCCTGGTCTACTCGCGAGATGGTCAGCGGCTGTTGTCGAGTTCTTATGACAAGACGGCCCGGTTATGGGATGTCGAAAGCGGACAGGAGATCCGTAAGTTTGTCGGACACACCTGGTGGGTCTGGTCCGCTGAATTTTCTCCCGATGAACAACAGATCGTGACCGCCGGACAAGACGGGGTCGCCATTGTCTGGGATGTGAAAACTGATGAACGCACTCCCACGTTTTCCGGACATCAGGGTCCCGTCTTCTGCGCCTCATTTTCGCCCGATGGCAAACACGTCGTCTCGGCGGGATACGATCGTCGCATTCTTCTCTGGAAGCCTTCGGATCTGGTGCCGATCGATTTCAAGAACCTGGCGCAATCGGGCCAGGTGAGTTCACCCGCAGTCTTCCAGGCCTTTGACGGACACACCGACGCCGTGCGGTCTGTCGTTTTTTCGGACGATGGAACGCTGCTCCTCAGTGGCAGCCAGGACAACACGGTCCGTGTCTGGGAGATCGCCACCGGGCAGATGCTGAAGACATTCCGTGGTCACGGGGGCCAGGTCCAGGCCGCCGTGTTTCTCCCCAAGGGAGAACGAATCCTGTCCGCATCGCATGACCATACCATTCGCGAGTGGAGCATCGATGGGTACCAGGAGATCCGCACACTGCAGGGCGTCGTACTCAATGGCCATTCCGATGCTGTTCTGGATGCCACGTTCTCACAGGATCAGCATCAGATTGTCACTGCGAGCCGTGATCGCACAGCTCGTGTCTGGAGTACGAGTACGGGTCAACCCGGAATGACGCTCGCTGAAGGACACACTTATCTGGCGTCGACCGCAGTCTTCTTTCCGGGTGGCAAGAGGCTGCTCACCGCAGCGGTGGATAACACAGCCCGCATCTGGGATGTTGCGACCGGAGGACAGATTCAACGTCTGGACCATAGTGGTCGCAGTGCAGCTGCCACGGTGTCGAGCAACGGAAAATGGGTCGCGACCGGCAGCGATGACAAAACTGCGATTCTCTGGGATGCCATGACCGGCACTCGGGTGAAGACACTCAACGCTCATCAGGCCGAAGTGACAGCCGTGGCGTTTTCTCCCAATGACACGCTGCTGGCGACGGGGGATACGAGAGGTCATGTGAAGCTGTGGAACGTCGAAGCAGGAAGTGTGGTCGCAAACCTGGATGGCCATTCGCGACGGATCTCGGCAATTCGCTTCTCGAATGATGGGACACGTGTCCTGACCGCCAGCGGAGACAATACTGTCGGTCAGTGGGATGTCGCATCGGGCCAGGAGTTGAACAAGCTGATACTCAAGCACCCCGACTCTGTGCTCGCTTTGCAGAGCGTTCCGGGTGGAAATCTGGTGGTCACCAGCTGCGCCGACCAGAAGCTGCGAGTCTGGGACATCACGACTGGCCAGACCACTCAGAGCTTCGGACCATTTCCTGGCAACGTCTACTCGCTGAGCGTGTCTGAGGATGGCCAGCGGTTGCTGATCGCCAACTCAGACGAACGGACGGTTCGACTGTGGAATCTTGCATCCGGCAAGGAGCTCGAAACTCCGCAACCTGACGGGAAACTCGGCCCCCTGATCGACATGAATGTGCGAGGTGGGCTGTTGTGGTCAACGACCTTCGTCCCGGGTTCTGAGGATGTGCTGACCGTGGGAGGCAGTGAATCGCGACTTTGGGATGTGAAGACCGGCCGCGAGAAAATGAGCTTCAGCCCACACGGCGCAGTGGCTTCTGCCCGGTTCTCTCCAGCGGGTGACATGATCGTCACCGGCAGCTGGGACAACTCCGCCAAGGTCTGGGACGCCAAGACCGGCAAAGTGATCCGCAAGCTCGAAGGAGAACACTCCAGCTTCGTCAACACGGCGACCTTTTCGAAGGACGGGCAGTGCGTGCTGACGGCGAGTGATGATGGCACCGCGAAAGTCTGGCGGCTCTCCACGGGAAAAGTCGAGCTGACTCTGCGCGGACATACGGACCGCGTGCGTTCGGCCAACTACTCTCCGTCGGGCGAGTTTATTGTGACCACGTCGAGCGACCAGACGGCCCGCCTGTGGAACGCGTCATCCGGTGAGTTGATTCGCGAGTTCAAGGGACACCGCTTTGCGGTCCTGTGTGCCGAGTTCTCCAAAGACAGCCAATGGCTGGCCACGGGGGGCGAGGACAACACCGCCATCGTCTGGGACGTGAAGACTGCGGAGAAACGGCAGTCTCTGTCCGGACACTCCGCTGCAGTCACTTCCGTGGCGTTCTCTCCCGACAAATCACGCATCATTACCGGAAGCCAGGACCAGACAGCGAAGCTCTGGGACTCTCTCACGGGTAAGGAAATCCTGACGTTGAGTCGGCATACCGAGGACGTGACGAGTGTGACTTTCTCACCAATTGATGGTCAGGAGATCTTAACCGCCAGCCGTGATGGGACAGCTGTGATTTGGCCCACATCCCGATGGACGACGGTGGCCGG
>CANJZR010000380.1 GCA_947479075.1 Planctomycetaceae bacterium | reverse complement strand
CGTAATCACCGCGACAGCATTGATCTGCACTCTGTTGCTCCTTGCCGAACCAGCTGTTGGTCAGGATGCTGCCAAGGGTGAAGCATTTGACCGTTCGGTACCGCGTGACGTACTGACAGAAGCCGATTGGGCTGCCGTCGAACGGAGCGTCGACCGTGGCCTGGAACACCTGATCAGAACTCAAAGGCCCGATGGTTCATTCAATGGACTGGCGCGTGATGAACCTGGAATTACCGGGTTGTGCATGCTGGCTTTTCTGTCACGCGGACACCGTCCCGGCGAAGGGACTTACGGTGCCAAGCTATCGCGTACTGTGAATTATCTCCTGAAGTCTCAACAGCAAGATGGACTGATCGCTCGTGAGCGACAGGTGTACCACGCTGCTTACAGCCACGGAATCGGTGCCCTGGTTATCGCGGAGTTGTACGGGTTGACACCTCTCAAGGACGAAGCACAGCACCGGCAGGTGATCGAGCGCGCCATCAAATTCACCAACCATCGGTATTCACAACCCAAAGCGAGTGCTGACGACGAAGGGGGCTGGCGATATCTCCGGAGGCATGCGGTGAGCGATTCGGACCTTTCGATCACTTCCTGGAATCTGATGTTTCTGCGGTCTGCCAAAAACTCTGGCTTCGATGTGAATCTTCAGGTGATCGAAGAAGCTGTGGCGTATATGCAGCGTGTGTACGACCCGCAACGAGGAACATTTCGGTACGAAATCCATTCCGACGAGCCGGCATTTGTCTATTCGCGAGCCATGGCTGGCGCGGGAGTCCTGTCGATGTCGATGGCTGGAAAGCATGGCACGGACATGGCTCAGACAGCTGCAAAGTTCATCCTGCGACGACCTTTCGATCAGTACGAGCGACCGATTGAGGGTGAACAGTACCCTTGCTACTCCGCATTTTATTGCAGTCAGGCGATGTATCACATGGGGGGCAAGTACTGGCGTGAGTACTACCCGACACTGTCAAAGACGATCGTCGCAGCGCAGCAGGTCGATGGTTGCTGGAACGTGCAATCAGGACATGAAGGTCAGTACGGACCGACCTACATGACAGCGCTCACCGTGCTCGCGTTGACGCCTCCTTACCAGATGCTGCCGGTATTTCAGCGTTAACGCCCACTCTTACCGCACTCAAACAGAATTTCCTCACTGGACACTGAAGGACTACTGATGCCCATTCGCTCCGAAGATTCCGGCAACAGTCGAGAGGCTTCCGCTGACGATCTCCGTGCTATTGAAGATCTGCTCACGAAGTACCAGTCGATGCGCACACAGCTGGCTGGCGTGCTGGTCGGCATGGACGAGATCATCGAGCAGTTGACCATCGCCATTCTGTGCAAAGGGCACTGCATCCTGCAGGGGATGCCCGGGTTGGCGAAGACGCTTCTGGTTTCCTCGATCGCCAGTCTGATGCATTTGTCGTTTCGCCGGATTCAGTTTACGCCCGATTTGATGCCGTCTGATATCACAGGCACCGACGTGCTGGAGGAAGACCGCACAACCGGGAAACGAGTCTTTCGATTTATCCAGGGCCCGCTGTTCGGCAATCTGATCCTGGCCGACGAGATCAACCGGACGCCCCCCAAGACTCAAAGCGCGCTCCTGGAGGCGATGCAGGAACGGCAACTGACCATCGGGGGTGAAACTTTTGCCCTGCCGGACCCCTTCTTCGTGCTGGCCACGCAAAACCCGATCGAGCAGGAGGGGACCTACTCCCTGCCGGAAGCGCAGCTGGATCGCTTTCTCTTCAAGATCCATGTGGGATATCCCAAGCGTGACGAAGAAATTGAAATCTGTAGACGCGCCACAGCGGAATATGTATTTCGCCCGCAGCCCGTCCTGACTGCGGAAGAATTAATTCGGATGCAGCAGTTAATCCGTCGTGTCCCCGTCGCTGATCATGTGTACGAGTTCGCCGTAGACCTGGCGAGAATGACACGTCCAGAAGAGAAACAGTTGCCCAAATCGTTACAGGACATGGTCCAGTGGGGAGCTGGCCCACGAGCCGCAATCTTCCTGCTCCTGGCTGCGAAGGCGCGAGCTGTGCTGCATCAGCGACATCACGCGACCACAGAAGACGTGGCTGCAGTGGCGTTGCCGGTACTCAGGCATCGCATCATCCCCACGTTCAACGCCGAAGCGGCGGGCGTCTCGACCGACGAGATCGTCCGGCAGCTTCTGGTCCAGGCACGAGGCGGATCGGGAACGAACAACCGCCCCAAGGCCGCAGCCAAATGAATGGGGTATCCACAGCAGGTTTCTTTCCCGACTTTTCTGATCTCTCCTGGACCTGTCGATGCCTGTCATGACTGAGTTAAACGATCGGATGACATCCGATGCCATGAACCAGATCGGTAGTCTGGAACTCCTCACCACGCGGGTTGTGGATGGGGTGCTTTCCGGGAAACACCGTTCCACGTATCTGGGGGGCAGCTTTGAGTTCGCGAATCACCGCGCCTACTCGCCCGGTGATGAAGTCCGCATGATCGACTGGAAGGTCTATGCGCGACGGGACCGGTACTATGTCCGGCAGTTTGAAGAGACCACGAGCCTGCAGGGACTGATCGTTCTGGATTGCAGCGGCTCCATGCAGTTTGGCCTGTCCACCTCCACAAAACTGAACTACGCCCGCGCAGCTGCAGCGTGTCTATCGCGATTGATGCTGCGGCAACGCGATGGCGTGGGTCTGGCAACGGTGGGACAAAAAGTGGAGCGGTACATCCCACCACGCGGATACCCTCAGCACCTGCAGACGCTGCTGCAGGCACTACGCCACATCGAGCCCAGTGGAGAGACTCAGTTGGGGTCGTGTCTGTTCGATCTGCCGCGACGATTGAAACGCCGCGGCATGCTGCTCGTCTTTTCGGACTGTTTTGGAGACTGGGACACGACAGCCCAGGCTCTGAAGCGCGCGATCCTCCGGGGTCACGATGTTCTGGTGTTTCATGTCATGGCCCCCGAAGAACTGACGTTCCAGTTCCATCAGTGGTCCCGCTTTGAGTGCCTTGAGCAGCCCACTCTCCAGATGGATCTGGATCCGCCCGCGATTCGCGACGAGTATCTGAAATCTCTGAATGCGTTTCTGACCCAGGTTCGCCAGGACTGTACGAACATGGGTGCCGACTATCTGCTCCTTCCCACCGATGCAGATCTGGGACAGTCGCTCAGTTACTACCTGCTCCGTCGAGCGGCGCGGGTGAAACAGTAAGGAGCGACCGGAATGACTTTCCTCAATCTATTTTTTCTGTGGGGCCTGCCTCTATTGAGCGTCCCGATCGCCATTCACCTGCTCAGCCGCCGACGGCAGCAAGTGGTGAAATGGGGGGCGATGCAGTTTCTCACAACGAGCAGTATTCGACGGCGGAAGATCTGGCGAATTGATGACCTGCTACTGATGATGTTGCGGACGCTGGCTGTACTGGCGCTGGTCATGGCGCTGGCCCGTCCGTTGTGGCAGGGATGGGGATCCGGCAGTGGATCGGGACGAGACATCATCTTTGTCTACGACGTGTCGATGTCGATGGGACGTGCATGGCAGGGCGAAACCTCATTCGATCATCTGTTACACCGCGCGGAAGACATCCTCGCTCATGCGGGGAGTGGCGACACGGTCCGAGGGATGGTGACAATCGGTCGAGGAGAATGGCTGTCCGCCGATCCTGCCGTGGCTTCCCCGGAAAATAAGCAGCAGTTGCTGGACGCACTCAAGACCATCGGAGTGACCGAATCGTCCGCCGACTGGCAATCGTGTTTAAACAACGTCCTTCGTCTCGCACCGCCAACGGGTGCCAATGCCAGACTGATTGTCGTTCTGAGTGATGGACAGGCTGAAGGCTGGCAACAGGCAGATCAACCGGCGTGGACGAACCTTCTTCGGACGGCCAGCGAAGCCAGAATCCCGACAGCCATTGAGATTTACAACGTCAACGACCAGACATTCGAGGCTAGCAATCTGTCCGTGGATCAGCTGACTGTCCCACGCCATCTCCTGGCGATGGGAGAGCCCTTCGTCATGGAGGCAGAAGTTCGAAACTATGGCCACGTGACCGTTCCTCAGAGCTCTCTGACATGGAGTCTGGATGACGTTGAAATCGGATCGTCCGCTCTGGGCGCCCTCGCAGCGGGCCAATCCACCAAGGTCAACTTTCGGCATGTCGCGGGTAAGCCCGGGACTTCCCGAATGACGTGCCGACTCAACCTGTCGGACGATCTCCCGGCCGACAACAGCCGCAGCCTGTTGCTGACCACCATTGATCACGTTCCGCTTCTGGTGGTGGATAACTCCGCCAGTAACGATCCTCTCACCACCGATCGAGGGTACCTGCTTTCTGCTCTCGGCCTGGAGCGAACGGGCGAGAAGAGTGCCAGCCACGAGAGTCTGTTTCAGGTCAAAGTCATCACATCCGCCGACCTGGGCCAGGAGATCCTTTCGAAGTATCGGGCAATCGTAT
>CANJZR010000379.1 GCA_947479075.1 Planctomycetaceae bacterium | reverse complement strand
TCCGGCCTACTCTCAAACCGTCGATCAGCCACTGGCCGGGTTGCGGATTGGAGTAGCCAAAGAGCACTTCGTCGAAGGCCTTGACCGCGAGGTCGAGAAATCGGTTCGTGAGGCGATCAAGGTCTACCAGTCGCTCGGAGCCACGGTCGTCGACATCACGCTACCGCGGTCGAAGTATTGCGTGGCGGTGTACTATCTGGTGGCTTCATCAGAGGCGTCGAGCAACCTGTCACGGTTCGATGGTGTTCACTACGGTCACCGGGCCGAGAAGTTCGGCAACCTGGCCGAAATGTACGCGAATTCGCGGGCCGAAGGCTTCGGCGATGAAGTCAAACGCCGCATCATGCTGGGTACATATGCCCTCTCGGCCGGGTACGTCGATGCGTACTACAACAAGGCCCTCAAGGTCCGCCGCCTGATCCGCGAGGATTTTGATACCGCGTTCAAGTCGGTCGACGTGATCGTATCTCCCGTAACCCCCACCCCCGCGTTCAAACTCGGGGCCCTGACCTCTGACCCGTTGGCGATGTATCTGCAGGACATTTACACCCTCAGCGCAAACCTGGCGGGGATCCCGGGCATCTCGCTCCCCTGCGGCATTTCGAAGAGTGGTCTGCCGATCGGTCTCCAACTCCTCGGTCCTCATTTCTCCGAGGAGCAAATCCTCCGCGCCGCCCGCATGTTCGAACAGGCCACTGACTGGCATCTAAAGAAGCCTCAGATTGGTAGGTGAAATCCGACTGGATTAATCAAAATCGGCCTTTCCAGGAGCAGCCTACTCGAATGCGAATTGTCCTGCAGAGTCCCAGTCGATCACTGATCTCATTTTCAGCGGATGAGTTGATTGGAATCAGTAACTCATTGAATGAAGTCTGTCATGGGGTACATATTGAAGATTTTGAATTCGAGACCCGACTTGGAGTGCCAAGGAAGTTCTTGCAAGAAATCCTCTCGAAAATTCAAGCCGGGGGCGAAACCCAAACATTGCAACCCGACATTCGAGCTGAAGTTTGGGCGGATGAAGGTTCTGTCCAGGCGATTTGTATTGCAGTGCATGGTGACCCCGTCGACATGAGTGTCGAAGAGGCGATTTGTTTTCGAAATAAGCTCGAACACGTGATCAACGAGGCGAATTGTTAGTGCAATTGACGGCCAGTAAGAGATTCAAAGTGGTGTTGGATATACTTCACTGGACGGGGCGAAGAATTGCCATGCCCATGAATTCGGGCATTCGAGCCGTAACACGAGCAGCAATCATCTGAAAATCCTGTTACACTTTTCTCATTGGAGTCTCCCATGAGCATCGTTCTCGACCTACCTCCGGAACTCGAATCCGTATTGGCTGCTGAAGCAGCTCGATTACGATTGCCACTCTCAGAATATGCTGCTCGACTTCTTGTAACAGGTCGAAACAGCTCGGCGGCTAAGCCCAGCAATGGTGCGGAACTCCTTCTGTATTGGCAGAACGAAGGGCTGATTGGTTCGCGGCCTGAGATTGATGACGCAGCGGAATATGCACGCCACTTGCGAAAACAATCAGAGACTCGTGAGCGTCCTTGAAGCATGGATCTTATTGATACTGATGTGCTGATCGACATCCAACGCGGGCATGCCCCTGCCTTGACTTGGTTTGCTGGGTTAGCGGAACTGCCGGCGATTCCGGGTTTCGTGACGATGGAACTCATTCAAGATGCTCGAAACTCAGGCGAAGTTCGCCAAGCTTTGAAATTAGTGGCGCCCTTTCCAGTTATCTGGCCCACCGAATCGGATTGTGATCGTGCGCTCTCGGACTTTTCGACATATCATTTGTCGCACGGACTCGGCCTCATAGACGCGATGATCGCCGCTTGTGTGGTAAGCCGATCTGCGACACTCTACTCATTTAACCTCAAGCACTACGCTGCAGTGCCGGGTCTTAAGGTGGATCGTCCCTACGTTCGATAATGCCGGTTTCGGGTTCTATAGCCCCCCTGTAGGTTCATGAGCTGAAATTCACAAACTGCTCGCGGATCCAGCAAACCCTTCGATTCCCCCAAAAAAATCACCTGATGGTCATTTTTTCCTGCGGGACATCTCGCCAGAGACTCGAAATCACGGTAGTCTGAATGGTGGAAAAGTCTGCAAATCTGCGACTTTCCGCACGAGCTGCTCGGTGAATGAACTGTGTTGTCCATGATCTGTGGCGATACGGCTGGTTTGGTGTTTGTTGGTGTGCAGAGGCCTCTCATGGCAATCGGTCGGTCACAGAATGGTGCCTGCAATTCCGCCAGTCACGCGGTCGGTGCGGGAGTCTCACGTCGCACGATGATTCAAGCCGGGAGCATTGGCCTGCTCGGTTTGGGGATGGACAATGTCGCTGCTTTGAAGGCAGCTGACAGTGAAACGACCATTGCTCCAATCACCACGGCGAAATCGGTCATTTTCATTTTCCTCTCGGGCGGCCTGTCGCAGATCGACAGCTTCGATCTCAAGCCCGATGCCCCTATTGAAACGCGTGGAGAGTTTGGTCCGATCGCGACTCAAACTCCCGGGGTTCAAGTCTGCGAGCACATGCCGATGCTGGCGGCTCGCAGCTCGAAATGGAGTCTGGTCCGCACGATCTCTCATCCGCACACCGGACACCAGCAGGCGCACACCGCCATGCTGACGTGTCGCTCTGTGTTGCCGCCCGGCTACGACCAGAATAAGCCGCAACCGACCGACTGGCCTTCGGTCGCTTCGATCATCGGCTCCGCTCTGCCCCGGCGAAACAACAATCTGCCTCCGGCAGTGGTACTGCCCGAACGCTTGATCCAGAGCAATGGACGCGTCATCCCCGGCCAGTTTGGCGGGATGATGGGTGGCAAACGCGATCCGTGGTTCGTTGAGGCCTCTCCCTTCAATCCGACCTCGTACGGGGCCTACCCCGAATACGAGTTCCATTTCATGAAGGGCCGCATCAAGGACTCGCAGATCAAGTTCCAGTCTCCGAACCTCAGCCTGCCCCAGGGGCTGACTCGCGACCGTCTGATGAGCCGTGATAGCCTGCTTAAGGGGATCAACGAACAGCGTCAGTACCTCGACAGCCTGGCGAAGGTCTCGTCGTTCAGCCAACAGCGCGAAGCTGCGTTTTCGCTGCTGACCGATACGAGTGTCCAGAAGGCATTCGACGTTCATGGGGTCAGCCCGGAGACCCTTGACCGGTATGGTCGCAACTCGTTCGGCTGGTCATTGATCATGGCCCGCCAGCTGGTCGAAACCGGGGTCAATCTGGTGCAGGTGAACCTGGGCAACGACGAGACGTGGGATACTCACTGGAACAACTTCCCATTGCTGAAGGACTGCCTGTTGCCTCCGATGGATCGTGCGGTCTCTGCCCTCTTGGATGATTTGAGTGACAGCGGCCTGCTCAACGAAACGCTGGTTGTCATGTGCAGCGAGATGGGGCGAACTCCACGCATCAACGTGCTGGGCAAACAGAAGGCCGGCCGCGATCACTGGGGCATGGCACAAACCGTCATGTTCGCCGGAGGTGGGATTCCCGGTGGCGTCGTCGTCGGGGCCACTGACCGGGTCGGAGCTTACCCGATCAACAACTCGCAGACCCCAGAGAACATGGCTGCGACGATTTATAACGCGATGGGCATTCCCGATTTCGCGGCGTGGCACGACGAGTCGGATCGCCCGCACCATGTCTATAGCGGCGAGCCGATCCAGTTTGTGTAGGTCGCGTTTCCGACAGGACAATGGACCTGCCAGGCCGTCATCGTCGATGTCAGCCAGAACGCGGCGCGGGTGTTCTCCCCTGCCCTCCCGCTGAAAACCGAATGTCGCGCCCCCGCGCACATCGCATCAGTATCCTGTGTACTCGCGAGTCCGACCGCGTTTTGAATAAACTGTACTTGATGCTCGTTACGAGCTGATGACTCGCTCGCATTTGGTGTTCGCACGACCGCGAACCCCTCGATCAATGACTGACCACCGAGACTGGCCCTGGAGAGACTGTATGAAATCGTTCGGAATTGCAGCTGCGATCTGTCTGGGGGTGTGTGGCCAGTCGGTCTTCGCGGAGAACTGGGGTGAGTGGCGGGGCCCTCAGCACAATGGAATCTCGACCGAGACGGGGATTGCCACTGAGTGGAGTCAGGACAAGAACATCGCCTGGCGCGTCAAGATGCCCGGACAGGGCGGTGCCACTCCCGTCGTGTGGGACGATCGGATTTACCTGACCTCGTCAGATGGTGACGATCTGGTGGTGATTGGACTCTCGACCGACGGTCAGGAACTCTGGAAGACCAAGGTCGGGACCGGCAACAAGGACGCCCGAGCCGGGGAAGGTAACTCCGCCTCGCCGTCGCCCGTCACTGATGGCCAGCATGTGTGGGTCTTCTTCGGGACCGGGGAACTCGCGTGCCTCGACCGCGATGGCAAGATTGTCTGGCACTTCAACGTGGATGAGCGGTACGGCAAGATCGACATCCAGTTCGGATTGACCTCAACTCCC
>CANJZR010000378.1 GCA_947479075.1 Planctomycetaceae bacterium | reverse complement strand
GGATGGCCGGGCCGATCTTGCCGTTCACAGCTTGAAGGACCTGCCCACTGTTCCGACTGAGGGACTGTCACTGGCTGGCGTGCCGGCGCGGGCGGCGCGGTTTGATGCCCTGATTCTACCGAACGGCCAGGCGGGAACGCTCGACGATCTTCCCCAGGGAGCCAAGGTCGGCACGGGCAGTTTGCGTCGTCGAGCCCAACTGCTGAACAAGCGGCCCGACCTCAATCTCTCTGAAGTCCGGGGCAACGTCGAAACCCGGCTGCGTAAAGTCGATGAAGGTGAGTACGTCGCCATTATCCTCGCTGAGGCGGGACTGCGTCGGCTCGGGATGGGCGAGCGAATCAGCGCGGTGCTCTCCCCTCCCCTGCTCTACCCAGCCGTGGGACAGGCAGCCCTCGGGCTGGAATGCCGTACCGATGATGAGTTCACGGTGTCGATTCTCTCCCGGCTGACCGACCCCTCAGCCATGAGCGAAGTCCTGGCAGAACGGGCCTGTCTGCGAGAACTCAAGGCTGGCTGCCACGCCCCGGTCGGAGTCCTCACCCGGATCGAAGGAGATCGGCTCACCCTCGAAGGGGTTGTTCTCAGCAAAGATGGCCAGGAACGAATCTCAGCGCAAGCCACAGCTTCCGCGGCCCAGGCAGAGGCGATTGGCATCTGCGTCGCCAGGTTACTACTGGCCGACGGAGCCGAACGACTGATGGGTGATACAGTCCGCTGAGCTGCCATGTGCGGAGTGGATCGCCGCTGTCTTGCGGCTCTACTCCACGGGAGCGGGCCGGTCGCCGTGGATCATCCGGTTGAATTCTTCCGGATCAAAAGCGTCCGGGTCTTGTGACTTCAACAGCTTCTGAATCGTCTCCGAGTTCAACGGGGCCGTTCGCTTGGGACGAGCTGCGGGTGTTGTCGCCGGCTCATCCTCCGCAGCCACCGTTTTGATCTCTGGTGTCTCACCAGAGATGTCGACCTCTGGCGCATTTTCGAGTTCCATTCCCGAGGAGTCCGCGGTGGACACTCCGGAATCGCTGGCAACGTCTGCCTGATCTTCAGCGACTTTCTTCGTCGGTCGAATTGTGTACACGGGGCCCGATTTCCGCAGTGGTTTTTCCGGACGTTTGCGAGCTCCCGCCATGTTGTTTTGTTCACGGGCAACCTGGACGACCCACGCCTGAATGGTGGCGTACTGCTCACGTCCCTTCGCCCCCTGGAACAGGCCATCATGCGGACCATCCTCACTGCGGGCATTCACCAGGAGCGGACTCATCTCCGGATCAGACGTATCGATATACTTCAGGATCGCCTGCAAGTTGGGATCCGACTTGGACGATCGCGTCAGCTTGAAGGGGCTGAACGAAGCCGGACCGTGACAGGTTCCGTTCCCACACTTGTTCAGCGCGATCCGATTGACCTGACGAGTAAACTGCAATTGTGCCTCTGAGGAAACAACCGCGCCCGCCGGATTAGGCCGAAGTCGGGCTGCCTCCTCTGCGACAGCTGCGGGTACCTCGCGACCGAGGGCGTCCTCCGATTTCTTCAGCAGGGAGAGAGCCTCTTTTCGACTGGGTTCCAGGACCAGGGCAGCCTGAGCTTCAAGGCTGGCCTCTTCATGCAGCTTATTCTGGGCACACCACTGCCCCAGAGACAGGTGGTCATTCACGGTCGGGTGCTCGTACGATTCTCGCAGCTGTAAGTAAGCCTGGGAGAGCGAGGTAGCTACGGTCCGAACCTGTGCGAAGGGTAACGTGACCGTGCCCGCGTTCGAATTGACCTGATAAGCCTCAGGCAGTTGAACGATGTTCCCCTGAAAGACCCGTCCATCGTTCAAGACCACGCAGCCGTTTGAAACATCGACCGAGTCCGAGTTGACGAGCGGCGCATCCTCCACGGGTGTCAGTGGCTTCATCTGTTCAGTCGCAGGAGCCGCGGGGGGCAGTGTTGACGATGACCCTCGTGACGCAGCCGGTCGCAAGGCTGGAGCCTGAGCCGAACTCAACGCAATCCAGAAGCCCCAGCTGACCAGACAGGCGGCGCTCCAGCCGACCAGCCATCGCACTCGTTTGGCAGCCATGACATTCCTCCTTGGGCCCCAGAGATCTCACCCACCGGGCGCGACCCCACTGCCGACACGAATCCATTCGGCCGGTTTCCGGGCCGGGAATTTACCCTCGATCTTCTGAAACGGGCAATATCGGTGTTACACGAAAACCGCGTGGTGCTGACACATTGACCTCAAATCATTGGCGAATATGGGTTTGCCTTCAATTTGCCAATGACTGCAAGCGTCGGACGATCATCCGAGTTGAGATCCAGAGCTCACCCCGCCACCGATCGAGTTCCTCCCTCAAACTCCATTCCCGACTAGCCCCCTTCCCCTCGGTGACTATGATTCCAGCTCATCATTCTCGGGAACACACATGGATCTGACGGGACGCCACGCGATCATCATCGGGACTCGCCGGATCGGGCGGGCAATTGCGCTCCGCCTGGCGTCGCTGGGAATGAATGTCGGCATCATTTATCGAAACTCTCAGGTCGAGGCGAATGCACTTGTTCGGGATGTAAGAGTTCTTGGCCGTCAGGCGGCAGCTGTCCAGTCACCACTGTCGACGGATGCCGAAGTCGCGGCCGCATTCGACAGCCTCGAAACCACCTGTGGCCCAGCCAGTGTCCTGATTAACCTGGCGTCCGACTACGAACGGACGCCGTTTGATCGACTCGACGCTGAGGCCTGGGACCGAGGGATGAGCGCTGCCCGCACGAACTATCTGCTGGCGATTCATGCTTCCAAACGCATGAAACTGTTGCCCGGTCCGACTCGCGGGCACTTGCTGCAGTTCGGGGACTGGGCTGCGGGCGAAACACCTTATCGGGATTACCTGCCCTATCTGACTGCCAAAGCGGCGATCCAGTTCATGACGCGGGCTCTGGCGGTCGAACTGGCGGCGAGTGGAATACTGGTCAACACGATTGCACCGGGGCCCTCGGTCCGACCTCCCGATATTTCGGAAGAGGTCTGGGCCACGCAGGTTGTCGCCCGCACCCCTTTGCAGAGAGAATCGTCGGTCGATGACATTGTGGAACTGGCTGTGACCTTGCTGAAGAGCGACACTATCACCGGTGAAGTGATTCGTGTCGACAGCGGACGCCACATTGCTCCCACCGGGCTGGACTGAATCAGGGTTGGACAACACTTATGGGCAAGCTGCACCGCATCACCAAGATGATCGACTTCTGCTACGGGCACCGGCTGCTCAATTACGCGGGCAAGTGTCGGTATCTGCACGGGCATAACGGTCGGATTGAAGTTGATATCGAGTCGAAAGAGCTCGATCAACTGGGGATGGTGATCGACTTCGGCGTGGTGAAGGATGTCGTCCGAACCTGGGTCGACAACAACCTCGACCACTGTATGCTGCTGTGCAAGCATGACCCGTATGTGCCGATCCTGCAGGCTCAGGGGGAGCCACTCTTCCTGATGGAGGAGAACCCGACGGCGGAGAATATCGCCAAAGTCATTTATCAGCAGGCCAGTCGGTCGGGTCTCAAGATCACCGAACTCCGCCTCTGGGAAACCCCCTCCAGCTTCGCCGCATACCGGGAGTGAGCATGGAACGCATCGCAGTGCTGGCCAGCGGCGGGCTCGACAGCTGTGTATTGATCGCGGATCTGGCTCGTTCAGCTGAGGTGACGCCGATCCATGTCTCGATGGGCCTGGTCTGGGAGGCAGCTGAGGTCGCCGCGTTGGAGCGGTTCCTCGGCGCGATCGCTCGTCCGAGCATCCATCCGCTGGTAAAGCTCACGATGCCGGTCCAGTCGCTGTATGGTTCGCACTGGAGCGTGACAGGCCAAGGGGTGCCGCCACTGGGGACGCCGGACGAGGATGTCTATCTGCCGGGCCGGAATGTCCTGCTCTTCAGTCTGGTCGGGATCTGGTGCAGCTTGCACAACACCTCGACGATGGCGATCGGATCGCTGTCGTGTAACCCGTTCCCCGATGGGACGCCCGAGTTCTTCCAGACTTTCCCGGCAGCTGTGGGACAAGGTCTGAATCACCCGTTACGCGTCATCGCTCCTTATCGCGGTAAGGAGAAGATCGAGCTGATTCGCAACTTCGCCGACCTTCCGCTGGAACTGAGCCTCACCTGCCTGACCCCCGTCAACGGTGGCCACTGCGGCCGGTGCAGCAAATGCGGTGAACGCCGGCAGGCCTTCGTCGACGCCGGCGTGAAAGACCCGACTCTTTATGCCGCGTCACCTCAGTAGTGAGTCAGCGAATTACTTTTTACCGCAGAGTACGCAGAGAAGAGACGACTTGATTTACGACCAGCCTCTCTCCCCCTCCTCTTTCCTCTGCGTTCCTCCGCAGCCCTCTGCGGTGAATCAATTCCTCGTACCTGTCCACCGACTATCAACAGCGACTTCTTCCGCTCAGCTTGGAAGTCGACCGGACACTCCTCCATGACGGTGTCTCTCCCCTAATTGATC